>JANOUN010000001.1:0-7394 GCA_031416875.1 Planctomycetota bacterium
TACCAACCCGAAGCGCCAGCGAGGAATTCAGCCGTTTCTGCCTCGCTGGCGCTTCGGGTTGGTATTAAATCAACACCCCGCTAGCCGCGGGTAATTTGCCCGTAAAAATCGGCGGCTAGCGCCTTGCCGCTCACAAGAACAGCGGTGTTCAAGCAGACTCCTGGCCGTGCCGCTGACTGAAAGACGCTTAAGTCCACGCCATCGCAGTCTATGGCAGCTGCGGCTGTTCCTTCCCTTCCGCAATTGCCACAGGTCGTGTCGGTTTTCGATTCTTCAATTCGGATTCTCCTGACTTTGAAGACACCACCGCATCCGGTTTAGGATTCGTCCCCTTGAGGACCACTCCGGATGCATCACTCTTCATTGTGACTCGCCATTTGCCTTCGAATCGTTCGAACAGCGGCAATATCTCGTTGAACACATCTTCCATGCCTCGCAGCAGTCGTTCAATCCGGCCTTCTAACGAATTGGCGATAATGATCGCCGGAATCGCGACACATAGACCGGCGAACGTGGTGACCAGTGCGGTATAGATCCCCTGTGCCAGTTCCTGCCCCTTTGCCGCGCCAGAAGCGGCTGTCGTACTCATTACCATGAAGGCCAGAATCATGCCCTGAACCGTGCCCAGCAGACCGAGCAATGGAGCGATGCTGGCCGTGACATTGATCGGACGGATATTCTGAGCCATCTCGTCAGCTTCCCGACTCACTGCATCTTCGACGGTCTTTTCGATTTCCGCATGAGGACGTCCGACTTTAAGAATCGCCGCCTGGATGACCCGCCCCAGTGGCGAGCGGAACTTCTGGCACTCATCGTATGCGAGGCGTGGATCGATGCCAATGTTCGGTTGATTCAGTTTTTGCAGCGCGACAAGCAGACCACGCGGAATGATGCGGCCTTTCTGTAATCCGACGCGACGTTCAAGGGCAAATGCCAGGACCACAATCGAACACAGTCCGATTGGAATCATGAACACCCCGCCTTGCACCGCCAAATCCCACAGGAACGGTAACGGTTGCGGCACGCCCATGCGCGTCAATTCATTCGCCGCATCAAAAGGCACGTTCACGGCCGGTATCTCCGGTGCCGCATTCTCGACAGCCGGCGCGTCAGCGGGAGCATCGTCCTGCGCACACAATCTCGGCGTTGTGATAGCGCAGCAGACCATTGCTGCCACGATCGCAGCAGAAGCCCCTCGAAAAGAATGTTTCATTTTGGCCATATGAGGTGTCCGGTGCGATCAGTACTCGTCACGGCGGAGCGCGACGGCTACTTTGTCATTTTGCCCGTCACCGAGGCCGAACCCTGGTGAGGACGAAGTTTATGTACGAGAACAACTTCTGCAAACCGCCGCCTGAAAATCTTCGCGGGACAACAAGAATTCAAGTGTTAGTAGTACAGATGATGCGGATGAGTCACAGTGTGTTTATCTGTGAAATCCGCGAAATCCGTGGTCAAAAAACTCTTTCACGCTCCTCCCCGCGCTTGGAAATACAGGCCAATGCTGAATGGTGCGTCGGATCGGGTTGATCCGTCGGATGGTTGATTAAAGTCTGAAGCGACCGGCTCGTTACAATTCCCCCAGGCGTTTTTTGGCTTCGGCCACTTTCGAATGATCGGGGAATTTGTCGATCATCTGCTGATAACAGTTTTTGGCCTGTGCCACATCCTGCAGAACTTCAAAACACCGCGCGGCTTCGAACCAGGCCATCGCCGACCATTCTTTGTGACCGTAGGCAAACGCCGCCTTGAGGAAGTGCTTTGTCGCTTCCTTGTGATTCTTCTGAGCGAAAAAGCATTCGCCGATCATGAATCTCGCTTTGGCGGCCGTTTCTGTGTCCGTTTCCTCAGTCACTTTTTCGTAATAAGGAATTGCCTCGGCCAGTTTGTTCTGTTGCTGCAGTGCCCAGCCGAATCCGTACCGTGCCTCCGGTTTGAGTTCAAACTCTGGAAAGCCGTCCAGAGCCTGCTGATGAAATTGTCCGCTTTCTTCCCATTGTTCCAGCGCGGCGGCACACTCGCCTGATCGATAAAGCGCCAGCGCACAATAAGTTGGATGATTCGCGGCGATGACAGACGCGTAATGCGTCAGCGCCGGTTGCCACTGCTTCTGTTTATACAGACATTCTCCCAGCAGGAATTCCGCATCGCCGGACAAAGGTCCGCCAGGATATGAATTCAGCTGCGACTCAAACGCACCCGTTGCTTCGGCAAAGTTGTTTGCTTTGAGAAAGCTCCAGCCTCGTTTATGTGCCGCCTTTTCGCCAATTTCCTGGCTCGCAGCCGCCGCCGCCTTGGCCTGAGCTTCCGAGTATGCTTTCACAGCGTCCGGAAATTCACCGGCGTCATAGTAAGATTCACCCACGCGAAACCAGCTCTCTGCCGCCAGTGGGCTGTCAGGGAACTCAGTTCCCAGGCGACGAAATGCGGCGATCGATTCATTTTTTTGAGTTAACTCAAAATGTGCCCAGCCGAGTTCATACAGGACTTTGTCCGCATCGACATACTTTGATTCCTTCGCCAGAATTCCGGCATAGGCCTGAGCGGCTTCGGCGAATTTCTGCTGTGCGGCAAAAGCGAGTCCCAGCAGGTATTCAGCATCCAATGCGTCTTTCCGGGGCGGTTGACTGCTGAGGAATGCTCGCACATCATCGACCGCAGCAGGAAACTGACCGAGCTGATACTGAGCCATCGCGCGGACATACATGCCTTTGGGAGCTAGTTCGGTTTTTCCGTAACGGTCAGCGAGCGTTTTAGTCGCCTCCACCGACTTCGCGAAATCCTGCTTCTTAAAGTACGACCAGCCCAGTCCATACTGAGCATGTGGAGCAAACGTGCCTTCTGGCCATGTGCTGACAACCACTGAGTACTGATTGATTGCCTGATCAAATGCGTTCTGTGCGTAGGCCGCTTCACCCAGGCGAAATGTCGCTTCTTCGGCGAGTGGGCTCTTCGGAAACTCGCGTTTCAATTGTTCGAGCCGCGCGGCGGAATCGGACGCTCGCTCAAGGCGACGATAGACATCAGCGAGGGCCAGCAACGTCTGATCGGACTGCGGGCGATCCGGCTTCGCGGCGAGCGACTGTTCGAAGGCACCGGCGGCTTTGTCCAGCTGCTTCTCAGCAAAATGACAGCGTCCCATGATCGCCAGTGCTTCGCTCTTCAACGCGGGATCGGAAAGACTTGGCAGCGTCGATTCCAGTTCTTTCAGCCCATCTGCGTTCCGGCCGTCCAGCTGCAGTGCGAGCCCCATGCGAACTCGCGCCTGTGCCGCGTTGGCATGTTGCGGAGACCGCGTCAGAAAGTCGCGGTACAGTTGTTCGGCTTCTTTAAATTCGCGAAGCAGCAGTCTTGCTTCGGCACCGATGAACAGCACATCCGGCAGCAGGGCATCGTTCGGGAATTGCTTTGCGAAAGCATCGCTGTTCGCCTTTGCGGCTGCATGGTTGTCGATGTCAAGGGCCGTCAACGCCGACATGTATTGCGCCTGCGACGCCAGCTCATCCTGCGGATATTTCTGAGCGAACTCCGCATACAGTGGAACAGTCTCCGCCTGGCGCTCGGGAAGTTCGTACAGTGCATCGATACGAGCGAGCGCCAGTTGAGGAAACGCGGGACTTGATCCATGTTTCGCGATGGCTGCGTCAAGTACCTTCAATGCCTCCTGCGGATTCTTTTCCTTCAACAGTGCGCGACCAATCCACTGACTTGCTTCAGCAGCTTCCGGCACATCGCGTTTGGCGACGTTTTCCAAACCAGATCGAGCGTGTGCGTATTTCCCGGTCAAATAGAAGCACTTCGCACCGGCGAGCACTGCGGTATCATAATGTTTTGACTGAGTAAACTGACGCGGAACGTTCCAGTACAGATTACCGGCTTCGTCGTATTTTTTCAGTTCATACAGACAACGAGCCTGACGCAGCATAGCGGTATCGGCCAGCGGAAATTCCTTCACATGACTGACCTGAGCGAACAGTCCCTGAGCCTGATCAAATTTGCCGCCGGTAAAGAGCAGTTCTGCATGACGCATGTTGACTTCGGTCATCAATGCATGTTTGGGAAATTTTGATTCGAACTCCGTAAATGTCGCCAGCGCTTCGCCCGTTTTCTTCAGCGATTCCTGACAGATGCCCAGAGCATACGTGGCGTCTGGAACAAGTTCGTCTTTGGGAAACGTATTCGTCAGAGCAGCATAGCTGGCGGCGGCGGCGTCAAGCTTGTTTTGCTGGTACTGACTCTCGCCACCATAGTAGAGCGCTCGACCGGCGTAGGGACTTTGAGGAAATTCTTTCGCAAGGCGGACGAACTGGGCCTCAGCCTTTGCGTAGTCTTCCGGCTTCTTTGATTCCTGAGCCTGGCTGTACCATGCGGTGCCAAGGTTCAAAACGGTCTGGTCGAGCAATTCAAACTTCGGATACTTCTGCAGTACCGACTCAAATGTCGCGGCAGCGGCTGGAAGTTGTTTTGCCTGAAGCTGGCAGGTTCCCAGATAGTGAATCGCTTTATCGACTCGAGAGTCTGTGGGGAATTTCTGCAGGAACGTTTTCCACTCGTCAATCGCAGATTCGTACAGTTTCTGATTTTGAAACCCGACCGCGACCGCAAACTGCCGCGTGCCCTGTTCGGTTTCTTCCCCCTGCACTGTCGTCGCGATGGAGGAGACGAACAGAAGCGAAAACGCCACGCACAGACAGGCAAAACGCCGGAATTCGACCTGAAACATGACAAAGTGCCTGAAGCCATCTGAAAGTCGCCGGCAGCAATCATCTGCTAACTCCACCGGCTCCCTGCCGCACAGCGCCGCGATGATATGAACGCCGTCGGACAAAGTCAAATTGCAGATCAGTATGTTCGCCTGCGTCGTTCAGTCGCCTGGCCGACTGAGATTCATCGCGGTGCAACCGCATGTTCAGCAGAACAGCAAATCGGCCAGCCATGCGTTTCCATGTGAGCTGCACAGACGGGACAGCGCAAGTGACGCGCAGAGGCGAGTGGATCAATTGGACGAACGACTTCCTGTTCCAGACCAACACGCCGGGCACGGCGTTCGTGCACGATCGCACCGAAATGTTCGCGACGCATGAGCATCCCGAAGCAGCCGGGGCAGTAAAGAATCGGTCGTCCATCCAGCTGCGCGGTCTGCAGGCAGTTTGAACAGGTCGGACACGGTGAATCGACAGCGTCGTTTGTGGGCTGGATCCCATCCACCAACAGCGGAGTTTCAGAGATCACCGCGACTGAGTGACAATATTCGCATCGGTAGGAAGCGTGATTGTCGGCATACTTGAGAACGCCGCCACAATTTCGGAAACTGAGCGATTTTGTGACAACGTTCATTTTGACATTTCACCTTGCTGTCGGGAATCAGCATGCTGAACGAGATGGCGCGCCAGATTGATCTGCGAATCGTCAGATATTCTGATGAATCCACGATTCCAGCTGTTCGATACTGCCAAAGCCGCGCTGGCTGGAAACCAGCTTGCCTTTTTCGAAGATCATCACCTGAGGGATTCCGCTGCCTGACCGATAGTACCGAAACAGTTCAGGTTTCTGATCAACGTCCACGATAAAGAATCCCACCTTGTGGCTGAGTTTTGGACGCAGTTCTTTGATGGCTTCGTCCATGCTGCGGCAAGGTCCGCACCATTCGGCGCCGAATTTCACGACCACCGGTTTCGAACTCTCTAACACGGATTTTTGAAACCACGCATCCGACGGTGGAGGCCCCTGATCCGGTCGAAGGGTGATCAGTGCCACAACCACAGCGACAAATACGATGCCGGTCAATAAGCGATACGTTTTTTCCATAGCGAGCATTCCTCCGCCGAAACCCTAGTTCAGCGGTCCATTGCGAGCCGGATCCGCCGGAGAGAATTGTGCGACACTCGCAGGGCCGGAATCGATCATAGCGATATTGCAACCGAGCCTTCGCGGCGGCGAGCAGTGCGGACTGGATCAAGGCGTCAATCCTGACTACCTCACTGTTGTTCGCACCAATCCCACAAAGACACCACGAATCTCGACTCGTGATGCCGGAAACTCCATCGCCGTCATTTGATCGTTTGCCGGAATCAAGGTGATCGTGTTCTTCACCTTCCTGAAGCGCTTCAGTGTCGCCTCTCCGCCATCAACGACGGCCACAACAGTGTCGTTGTTTTTCGCTGTCGTGACGTGCCGAATGATGGCCAGGTCTCCATCGTTGATTCCATCCAGAATCATTGACGTGCCACGAACACGCAGCAGGAAATGATCGTGCGGATCGAAGACCTTTGTCAGATCAAAGGTTTCAACATCTTCGATGGCCTCGATTGGCTCACCTGCTGCGATATGGCCCAGCAACCGAAATGGCACTGATTGATGGCCAGCTTCCCCCAGCATCAAATCAGGATCGACACCAAGCTCTTCAGCAATCTTTGTTAAGGACTCGCGGCCTATTTTGTCTTTGCCGTTCTCAATCTTAGACAGGTGGCTGAAATGAATGCCAACCTGACTGGCGAGTTGTCGCAGTGAGATGCCGCGGGCCTGCCGTGCTTCTCGAATCATTTTCCCAACGTCTGGTTTCATTGCTGAACCTGTAACGCAGATGCAGTTCTCTGAATAATGGCTTCCTGAATCGGTGGAAGCTCGGCTCTTCGAATTCGATAAGATTTTGGGGCCTCAATCGCCAGGCTGCAACTGCCGTCAGTCGTTTGAGTGACAACAATTCGGATATTTTCGTTGATGATGATTTCTTCGCCTGTTCGGCGTCTGAGTACGAGCATGACGATCTCCAGTCATAAAATTCGGACGGATGGCCCGAGTGTTGGGTTAATACCCAACAGTGGATACTAGCAAGGAAAACCTGTCTGCCAAGAGCAAATTGGAGATTTCGAATATTGCCCTGAATACAGGGTCACAGTAGCCGGGTAAAAATCTGGAGGTTGCATCCAGAGACTCACAGAACCACAATTGGAGACATCAGGCACAATGTCACCACAGAGGCAAAGAGATTTTCTGGCTGGAAATGGAAACCTGGTTGATCTTCCATTGCAAAGCAGATCACGCAATTGAAACGTACAACGAACAGCCGTGGAGCTACATTGTGGCGCCAAAGCAGGACCGGGATGCCTTTCAGACGCTGCTCTCCTGCCTGATTGAGGGAAATCAGGGATGTGCGGCGGCTGCGCCAGTGCTGGCCATTGGCTGCACGAATCTCAGGTTCACTCGCAACGGCAAACCTAATGCCGCTGCCGTCCATGATCTCGGCCTCGCCAGTGCCAACCTAAACCGCGTTCACAATGAGGTGCGGAGTTTTCTGTAGGGTGTGACAAGCGAGCAACGCGAGCGCGGGCACACCGAGGATTCAGCGGAAACGTGGTGTGCCTTCGCAGCTTGTCAGCTGCTTGTCACACCCT
>JANOUN010000002.1:0-1516 GCA_031416875.1 Planctomycetota bacterium
TCAGCACCGGCGAGGAAGTCGCGCGCTTCACCGATTTCAAGCTGCCTGTCGGAAGAGTCTGCTTCGCTGCGGATGAAAACATTCTGGTGGCCACGGAAGTCGATTGGATGACACTGGATGCCCGGACGTCGATCTGGGATCTGACAACAAAAACACTGATCCATCGTCTCGATCATTGCCGCATGCTGGCCGTCAATCATGACGGTACAAAATTGGTGGCCGTCGATCAGGAAGGCAGGCCGTCAGTGTGGAGCCTGCCGGGGCTGAACCTTGTGGCGAGCTCTCCGGAAAGGCAGCCAGAAACCAGCTGTGCTCGGTTTTCCAGTGACGGCAAATCTGTGGCATTCGGCACGCGGAAAGCGGACGTCAGGATTTGGGCTGCAGACTTGTCAGAATGGAAACCATTACCGCGATTCACCGCTGATCCTGCGGGCGTACGTGACGTCGCCTTTACTCCCGATGGTCAGTTCCTTGTCGTTGGAACGGACAACGGAACCGTCTGGACCTGGGAACGCAGCAGTCAGACGGTTCAAAAAGTTTTTCGACATCCGTCCGGACCCGTCTGGTCCGTTGCAGTCAGCCCCTCTGGCTCAACCGAGGTCTTCGGGTGTGAGGGCGGCGCGATCGTAGTGAATCAACGTGAGCATGCGGCTGCGCATCGCCGGGCGACGCTGAAACTTCAGGAATCATTGACCAGCGCGGCGGTGAATCCTTCGCAAACCGTGGCCGGGTTGATTCGGCACGAGTCCGGCGATGTAATTTTCGCGGAGATTTCCACTGGTAAAATGTTGACGACACTGAAGTTGACCGACGCGGCGCAGCCTCGATCCGTTAGTTTCTCGACGATTTCCAACACCGTCTGGGTTGGCGACGATCGCGGCAAGATTCATGAATTCGACCTGTCGACGGGACGGTGTCTTCGGGAACTGAAAATCTGTGACAATGCCATTGATTGGATGGCCCACTCGCCCTCCGGAGCCATCGTCGCCGTTCGAATTGCACAAGCACCGGATTACAGTGGCATCATTTGGGATCTGCCAGCGGACAGACAGATTCGATTGATCCCAGGCAGGCAAGAAGACGCCACAAGCCGCCAACAGATAATCGGTTTCCTCAATGAGCAGCAAATCCTTGCAGTTCGCGCCCGCGAGGCATTGATTCTGGATGTGAATTCCCAAGTCCCGCAACGGATTCCTCTGCCATCCGACAGCATGTGGACGAGTTTCTCCGCAGCATCCCCTGATGGGCGATTGATCGCGATCGGAACGGCCGACGCGCCGATCTACCTGGTCGATCGTGAGGATGTCAGCCGCACGACAATGCTGTTGGGGCATCGATTCGGGATCGTTTTCCTGACATTTTCGGCTGACGGTCGAACCCTGGCGTCGGCCGGTGAGAATGGCGAAGTGCGACTGTGGCACGTGCCGACGGCGGAACCGATTTGCGAGCTGCAGGGCCTGTCAGGCGACGTCCATCTGCTGAAATTCTCGGCCGACGGTCGACGTCTGATTGCGGT
>JANOUN010000003.1:0-7136 GCA_031416875.1 Planctomycetota bacterium
AGATTTCGCTGAAATCTGCTGTGCCGACTTCGGCGAAGTCGGCCTACATTTAGTCGGCCTCAAAATGATGCGTTGCCAATGTCTCGCGGGACGTGGAGGCATGTGTGGATGTCATCACGTTTACATGATCGCTCGACGAAAAGAAGTTGATCGGGTGATTGCGTTTTGAGGGTTGGTTCTTCTACGTGACGCGAGAGAAACGTGAGCCAGGAGCAATGAAGAAGAAAGCGATGACGAGTCATCGCACTCCAAAGTTCGCGGCACCCACGAGAATGGGGAGGCAAGTGGGCTCGACTCGGAGAGTCAAGTTACGCGAGGCGCAGGCCGACCGGCAGTGATTCGCCGAGGATGAGGTTTGCTTCTTCGCTTTCGAGCGAACCGCCTTCGGTGATGAGTGTGACCAGGTGACTCTTGGCGCTGACGGATGTCAGTCGATCTGCGACGCGTTTGCGGAGAGATTCGTCGGCATCACGGAACCGGTCGTGGGTGCGGCGGGTGAGTTGCATGAGCGCAAGTTGTGTGGCGGAATCCTGCAGGTCGCCGGTGCGGAGCAAAACGTCGATCCAGTTGGTGACCTGACTGAGGGGAACAACGAGGTTCAACGGACCGTAAACGGGAACTCGACCGCCGATCCGACCGAGACTCCAGATCAGGGCGTTGCGGACAGATTCAAACGCAGCGCGATTAAAGAGGTCGATGATCATGTCGCCCAGTTCGATCCGCACCGGCTGCGCGAGTAATTCCATTGATCCGAGCATGCGCCAGATTTCTGCGGCTTCGTGATTGCCGGATGCATACGCTGCGGCTTTGCCTCGGCCGGTTTGTACCTGCCGGAATCGCTGACGAATGGCGGGCAGCACCGTGGACGCAATTTGAGTCTGACGGCCTGCTGCAAGTCCGCCTGAGATGCGACGGCAGAGCGTTCGTAGTTCGGCCAGACATGCGGGCGTCGAATGCACGAGTCGCCCGTTCGTCGCCCGCCACGTCTCTTCCACGCGCCAGTCGTCAGCCGCCATGCCGAAGCCCGGGCGCAGGCAAAAGCCGGTGAGGTTCAGCCAGCGTGCTTCATGCTGCGGACTCCGACGGCGACCGTCACTCAGTTCAAGCAATTCAGACCACAGCGCGCGGAGGAGCGACGATGGCCAGTCCCCGCGTGGCTGACCAATCACTTCGGTCAGTTGCTTCATCGCGTCGTCGGCTCGAATCGTGCTGTTCGGCCCGAAGACACTGTGCAGTACGGCGACTGCCGCAGCAACCAATTCCTGATCGACGATTCCGGATTGCTCGGCGGTGCCAGTATGCGCTTCGCGATCTGTCTCGGTCGCGGAACGCACGTCAAACTGCAACTGCCAGCGGCGCGCTGCATCGATTTGTTCGCACCATAATTCCAGTGTGCCGATTTCCGTCAGGGTGGCAGAAAGTCGCACATCGACGGTCGCGATATCGCCACGTTTTCGAGTTGTCAGCACTGTCCGTATGGGCGGCAATTCGGAGAGTTGTTCGGGATCGCAGGGAACGATGTGGCCCGGCTGATCGGTGAGGCGTGTGCCTGAAACAAGGATCGGAAATTTGACGGGTTCCGACGTGCGCACTTTGAACGTCCGATCGATCACAGTCGGCGCGGAGGACGATTCTGTTCCGGCCGCAACGAGGCACAAAGCAGCGCGCTGACCGTCAGCCTGTTCGATCCCGATATAATAGGTGCGAGCCAAACCCGCCACGATGCGAATGCCGACTCCGCGCCGCACCATCCCGAAGTATGCGGCCCCCCGAGCTACTGCCAGATCAAGACGATCGTTGCGCAATACGGTTGGAGACCAGTTTGCATCCGCTGGTCGAACCCTGTTTTCAAGTTCTTCGATCTCCCCTTCCGCTGTCGGCGACAGCGGGCTACAGCGGTCCAGCGGTCGGAACCAGTTCTCAAGTGATTCGATCAGTCGCGCTCGCAGGACTGGCGACCCAAAAAAACCACCATTGAACAGCACGATGTCCGGCCGGGCACCGCTGACCGTGTCCTGCGAATGCGTCTGGAGAAACGTCGCCAGATACTTTGTGATAGCCGGATCTGCAGCGTATGGAAGTCCGAACTCCTGAAATCCCGATTGCCGTTTCTGCGGCCGCTCATGCAAACCGACTGTCGGCAGGAATCCTTCGATGAACAGTTTGAGAACCTCGTCGCGGGTGAGTTCCGTCTGCATCGCGCCGCCGATCAGGCGTGAGCCGGCACCTGACAGAACCACGGTGTAGGTTTCCGGCGCATTTGCCGCCAGCAGGATCTCTTTGGCATGACGACAGGCGGGGATGAGCATGCTCCATTGGCGCGGATCCAGCCGTCCGCCGTTTGCAAGTTTTTGCTCCACGACATGTGCCAGCGCCAGATCAAGATTATCGCCGCCCAGCAGCAGATGATCGCCCACCGCAACGCGATGGAACTGCAGACGGCCACCTTCCCCCGTTCGCACGTGAATCAGGCTGAAGTCCGATGTGCCGCCACCGATGTCGCACACCAGGATTGTCTGGCCGGGAGACACGATCTGGTCCCATTCGTCGCGGTGTGCATCCACCCAGGAATAGAACGCGGCCTGCGGTTCTTCCAGCAACACGATTCGCGGCAGCCCGCCAATGCGCGAGGCGGCGACAGTCAGTTCCCGAGCGACTTCATCGAATGACGCAGGAATCGTGAGCACGACGTCCTGTTCCGCAAGGGGATACTCCGGGTACGAAGCGTCCCATGCGTCTTTCATGTGTCTCAGATAACGGGCAGTCGCTTCAACGGGAGACAGGCGTTCCACATCCGTGGCCCCGTGCCACGGCAACAGCGCGGCCTTGCGGTCCACTCCGTTGTGACATAACCATGACTTCGCCGATTCGATCATGCGGCCCGGCAGAGTGCGACCGTGATCGCGCGCGTAAACACCGACCGTTCCGGCAGGCGCATCCTTGAGCCACGGCAAACGAGTTGCCCCCGACAAACGCTCTGCCGGTAACGCTTCGTAATAAAATGACGGAAGAGTCTCGAGCCGTTCGACTTGTCCCTCAGCGACAACCTGAGCGATCGTGAACGTCTCAATCTTCCAGCGGTCGATTTCCGTATCGACGAAACTCATCGCGGAGTTCGTGGTGCCCAGATCGATTCCGACGACGTAACGCGGCCGACGTGGTGCGTCGGTTGCGGAGTCTGCAGATTTTGTCGGTGCATTCATCAAGGAGGAGATTCAGGATCGGAGATAATGTAGGCCGGACCGCAGCGAAGCGCAGTTCCGGCATTTTGAACAAACCCCTTTCGCCGGAACTCCGCTGCGGTCCGGCCTACGTCTTCATAAGCCCATGCGTTAGGATTCCGCATCGTCACGTACGCTGAATTCGAGTTTCCAGCGTTTGTCTTCTGATTCATGGACGCACCAGAGTTCCAGGACCCCCAGTTCAGTGATGCGGGAATGGAAGGTGACCGGCACATAATCATCCTCCGTTGCGGCAACGCCCTCTGGAATGGCGGGGGCAGGCAGAGTAGTTTCGAGCGAATCGGTTTCGCTCAGTTCCTCCGGCGACCAGCGCGGGAGCAGATCGCCCGGTTGATCAGTTCTGCGATTGGCGGAACTGAAGAAGCGGAATCGAGCGGATTCACCGACGATCAGTCCAATGGGATCCGACGGCACATCGACTTCAGTCCCTTCTTCCATCCCGTTCGGCACGACGCAGAGTGCCTTCAATGGTCTGCCTGCACCGGGAATCGCGAGGCCCGCCGTTTCAATCCCGACATAATATGACCGAGCCGTACCGCCGCGAATTCGCACGCCGCCACGCAGTTTCGTCCAGCCATAAAAGCACGCGCCGCGGGCGACGGAGAAATCGAGATCGTCCGATCCTTCCACGACTTTTGGCGGAGACTGAGGAAACCAGCTTAGCAACTGATCGAGCAATCGTGCTCGCAGAGCCCGTGCCTTGAAGACACCGCCGTTGAATAAGACATGTGTCAAATTGTTGCCCGCGAGCGACTGATGGAGGAACGCGGCAAGATGCCGCGTGATCCCGGTGTCCGCTTCATACGGAAGTCCAATTTCGCGAAAACCTGAGGCACGTGCTCGCGCGGGCCGATCGGACAACTGAGCGGCCGGAAAAAAACCGTTCAGCAGCAAGTCCGTTGCCTGGGCGCGTTCCACGTGGACCGATACCAGACCGCCGATCAGGCGACTGCTGCGGCCGGGAACAGAAATGGTGTGCGCCTCGAGCCCGGATTCTGACAGCAACGATTCTTTGGCATTGCGGCAGGAATGCCAGAGCGACACCGATTGCCACGGGTCAAGTGTCAGTCCTTTGCCTTCGAACAACTGGGCAACATAGTGTGCCAGTGCGAGGTCCATGTTGTCGCCCCCGACAAGCAGATGGTTGCCCACTGCCGCGCGTTGCAGCGTGAGTTCACCATTTTCTTCGGCGACTTCTACGAGCGTCAAATCTGTCGTGCCACCGCCGATGTCGCAGACCAGCATGCGGTCGCCGACCTTTAGCAATCTTCGCCAGTGATCGCCGACTGCGCTCAACCATGCGTAGGTGGCCGCCTGGGGTTCTTCCAGCAGGACAAAGCTGTCAGGCAGACCGGCGGCGAGGGCGGCCTCGCGGGTCAGTTCGCGGGCGCTGGCATCGAAAGATGCCGGGACGGTCAACACGACGCTCTGTTCCGCGAACGGCGCATCTGGAAACACCTGCTGCCATGCGGCGACCAAATGTTCCAGATAACGCTGCGACGCAGTCACCGGGGAAATCTTTGTGACATTGTCCGGGGCATGCCACGGCAAAATCGATTGATGCCGGTCAATCTTGCTGTGTCCGAGCCACGACTTCGCGGCCCCGATTGTGCGGTCTGGAAATTCTGCCGAAAGTGATCTGGCACCATGGCCGACGATGAACGTCACATCCTCATTCCAGGGAAGTGCGAATGATCGGGCGGCAGATTCATCGGGCGTGCATTGATACAGGAATGACGGCAGCATCGACCGTGATTCGATTGTGTTCGCGGCAACCAATTGAGGAATGGGAAGCAGCTGGACCTGAGGCTGTTCCTCATTCAGGGCAATATAAGCCAATACGCTGTTGGTCGTGCCAAGATCGATTCCGATCACAAACTGAACCGACATATTAGCGCACTTCCACTTCAGCAGGTGCGACGATTGACGCGGCTGCCGCATCACCGGTCCACACCGGGACATCACTTTTTGTAACCAGCCATCCATGATGCACGAGCATTCCTGAAGTCTGCGTGCCGTCGGCGATTTTTCCGGTGAGTTTGATTCGACCGTTTTTCGCGTCGGCACCGATCGTCACGTTGCTGCCTTCCGCCTGATCAAGTACAGGACGAATTGCAAATTGCCGCTCGAGCATTCCGCCACAGTCACGGTGAATGTCTCGCACAGCCGCACCGACCTGAGCATCCGAATAGGCTTCGATGGGTTCCTTGAGGAAATCGATCAGCCGACCTTCCCGCTGGAACGCTGCCAGCAAAGTCACGGCATCGCTTCGGAGCGGCTTTGGCGGCGCAGCGGGTTTGGGTGGTGTGGCCGGTTTTTGCGGTCCGGGGGAAGAAACCGGCGCGGCCAGTGCCGGAGGAGCCTCCAGAAGTTTCGTCACTTGAGCGGCAAAGGCACCGCTGGTGAGGACTCGCCAGGCAAGTGAAATACGTCCCATGGAAGTGTTGGCCTCAACTGAATCGACGACATTCGCTCGACATCACCTGTGCCGTGCGGCCCGCAATTTATGGCAATTGCCGACACGGTTCCAGTTTCGGCCTCTTGAACCACTGCGAATCCCTGACTTCAACAATAGGACGAGACGCGGGCCGCGTCTCGCTACGGCTGCGGAACGGCAGCGGATCCCTGACTTCAACAATGTGACACCTCCCTGGTAAAATCCCGAATGCCTGCAGTTTCACAAACACTCGGCGCACACTGCACAGTCGGCCAGTTCTTGAACATGCGCAAGTTGTAGGGAATGACAAACAAAATCCGCCGCAGACAGTCTCTCCTCGACGGTCGGCAGAATGCATCGCTATAATTGTGTTCTGTTGATCGAGCGTGAGTTTTTTCGTGGGGTAAGCTTCCAGCTTGCCATCGTTGAATGAAAACTCATTGCTTTTCGGAAAATTTGACAAGCTGGATGCTTATCCCACCTTAAACCAACAGATCGCTTGCGGACAGCCGACAAGGCCGCCTTCCGGGGATGAAGACAATGCGCGACAACTCAATCACCCGACGGAGTTTTGCCAGGTACTCAGGCCTGTCGCTGCTTGGCGCGTCGATGTCCGGCTGGATGCCGCGGCTCGCGGCGCAGTTGGCGGAATCCGGTATCCAGCCTCCGCGATCCTGCATTTTGCTTTGGATGTCCGGCGGGCCCAGTCAGATGGAAACATTTGATCCGAAAGAGGGCCAGGCCAATGGCGGTCCGACGAAAGCCATCGACACCAGTGTCCCGGGAATTCGCATCGCCGAAAACCTGCCGAAGATTGCCGGCGTGATGGAATACCTTGCGCCAATTCGATCGATGTCGACCAAAGAAGGCGACCACACACGCGCCACATACTTTATGAGGACGGGTTATCTGCCTCAGGGGCCGATTCAGTATCCCTCAATGGGCGCGTTTCTCGGCAAGCAGCTGAAGAAGCAAACATGTGATCTGCCATCGTATGTCAGCATCAATCCGTTTCGTGCGTTCAGCCCCGCAGCCTACGGACCCGGCTTTCTGGGTCCGGCATGGACTCCGCTGGTCGTTGCTTCAGAAACCGATAAAGACAAAAACGTCTCGTTTCAGGTACGCAACCTGAAACCCTCCGAGCGATTGACCAGTATACAGGTCGAAGCCAGACTGAGCCTGCTTAGTACGCTGGAAACATCATTCCTTGCCGAGCGGCCTGATGCACCAGGAAGCAGCCATTTGCAGTCGTACGAACAGGCGGTTCGCATGATGAAGTCGGACGCTGTCAGCGCGTTTCAGCTGGACGAAGAAGACGACGTGCTGCGGGATGCGTATGGACGCTCGACCTTTGGCCAGGGCTGCTTGCTCGCGCGGCGCCTGATCGAACGCGGTGTGTCGTTTGTGGAAGTGTCACTCACCGGCGTCGATGGCGCGCCGGGGGCCGGCTGGGATAC
>JANOUN010000004.1:0-2098 GCA_031416875.1 Planctomycetota bacterium
TTGCTGGTAATCGCCACCGTCAACGCATCAAGTGCGTTGTGCTGGCTGCGACCAGGGCGGAACCCATAGCTGAATCCGACGAAGTCCTGCTCGTAGATAGTGCGCGTCCTGAAATGAGGTTTGGATTTTGAAACGCTGGCAACAGACCTCCCGTCGGGTGACTGAAGACACGGCCTAAGCTTACCGCATCGACTCGGCGATCGTCGAGCGGTGCGAAAAATCGACGTTTTAGACACGATTTCGCTGTTGAAGCGCGGACCTTCGGCTCGGGCGGGTGAAATTCAGCACCAGATTTCTCTCTGCCATCGTCAGGTCAGGCGGCTTTGCGGCGAGTGAACGCCGCCTCGCTTTTCGGTGACTCTTTCGCGATCAGAAGGCGACCGAGCGTCTGCAGGTTGCGGCCCAGAATCGCCAGCGAGATGTAACGTTCCAAACCGATCTCAGAACGATCACGACAGCGTTCCATGCCATTGCCGCTTTGCAACGCACCGATGGCCGATTCCACTCCGGGATGATTCTGCAGCGCCTCCAGAAAGTCATCATCCGCTGCAGCCATTTGTTTCAGAGACTGCTTCGCGCCGGGCTTCGGAAGACACAGACTCGGGATCACTTCTGACAACTGAATTTGATTTTTCGGCGAGTGAAAGCCACGGTCGAACGACAGACGTTTGATGCGATTGTTAAAGCGTCTTTGCAGCGACCGTGTGGCTTCAACAGCGACGCCGGAATCACAGGCATCACGCTTCATCAGTTCGCCATGCACGATGAAACCCGCAGCGTCTTCGAACACCAGAACCTGACGTCCAAACTGAATGGGCTCGCCCGCCTTGCCGCGCTTGTACAACTGCGTGTGAGGCTCGAACATGCTGAACAGCTTGTCGCTGTTGGGCACAGATTCGCCCAGCAGCACGCGACGCTTTGCGGTCTCCATAACTCGTTCTGTGCGAGCGATGAAAGCCTGCAGCGTGTTCGGTCCGAAGACGTCGTCCGGGGTGGCCTGAGGCAGTAGCAGTTCGATGCACAATTGGCGTGCTTTCGCGATAATTTGCTGTGTTTTATCGAGTAATTCGCGATACGGCTCCTTCAACTTTGTGACGTAGTCAGCACCTTTCCTGGCGGCGATCCGGTCAATTTGCCGAGCCAGTTTCTTCACCGATGTCCACAGATACGCATGCTGGCGCCAGCCCGGGAGTTGATGATCGGGCATGCGTTCCAGACACATCTGGATGATCTTTCGCAGGCCGTCACGTATGAGCGAACTCTCGGTCGGATAGTGGATGTTTGTCTCCATCACGAACGAGTCGGCGCGCATCTGTTCGACGGCTTCCGGAACAATCGCGTGTCCCTCGGCGACGATGATCTGACTGATGGCGTCGATGGTGGACGGCTTCAGCAGACAGATGTTGTTGCGAATCGTGCGCCATGAAAAATTCGTCTCGCAGTCCCACGCGCCGATGCCCATGATGGCTCGCAGACGACTGTGATTTTCCGCCAGATCATGCAAGTGATCGTACGTAAAGTTGCAGCCGAGTCGCACGCTGGCAAGCACCATGATGTGCCAGTAATCCATGCCCGTTCGACCGCAGTCTTTGCGCGTGTCGGCGTTGACGTCGGCTTCGATGAGTTTCATAATCGCGGCGGTGACGTCGGCCTTTGAGTACACCTGCTGCACGGCTCGCAGAATGGGAACGATGCGGCTGCGACATTCCAGATTGAGCGGCACCTGATCGATGGGCAGACTATCCAGTCGCAGTTGAGTTGAGTATCCTTTTCGCATCCTTGGCTCCTCGAAGATTTGAGTGAAGAAATTCCGTTTTGCTGACATTTTCAATCAACTCTACGGTTTCCCATCTCATCTTCGCGGAGCCTTTTTCTCGATTGACCAGCTTTTCGTATGCTCAAACATATTTGAGAACAGACACAAGCTACAATGGCGAACAAGGTCAATGAGATCACCGGCATCACGAATTCCGTCGGCACGGCGTGGGCGACGCCGTCGTATGACGGTGCCGGGAACATGATCGGGATGCCAAATCCTCCGGCGACGATCACGGGGACCACACCAGCGTGGGTGCCGATGACGGAGGCACAGTGGAAC
>JANOUN010000005.1:0-3973 GCA_031416875.1 Planctomycetota bacterium
AGCACCAGTGGCTTCAGCATGCAGTCACGCGAGCTCATTGCCCCGCCCCTCGCCAATCACAACGATCGGAGAGTGAGGCAAGACCGTCCGGTCCTGGCACTCGACCCCCGCCCGCGTCACTACGGCGTGGAGGCTCATGGCGGAACCAGGGTCACCGCGGCAATGTTGCAGCCGGATACGTCCCTGACTCACCGATCTGCGTCAAGCGATGGATTGGGAGGAGTGGCTCGAAAAAACATGTTCCGTAACTTAAGCCGTACTCGGTCACCGTGGGCGACTGCCGCGGTACTCAAGCAAGTCGGCGAGGTTCGCACATCGTTCGATGACAAAAACCTGATCGACGACCTGTTCGCCACAATCGGGGAGAGCGATCTGCTGGCCTGGGATTAGATCACGCAATCCTCAATGTGTAGCGCTGCGCCCGAGATAAAGCGATTGCCGTTCAGTCCCTAATTAGCCTCCACCGTTGATCGAGATGTTGCGGATCGTCACCGACTCCCGACACCCAGGTGCGCGTGGCCTGTGCCAATGCTGAAGTTTTGACATAAACTGACAGGACAAGTGCTGCGCTGACATACAACCTGATTCGATTCCGGTCCATGCGGAGTCTCAATTCCATCGCGACGCGCTGGCCTGGACCACTCGGGGTGATCTCCGTACACTGTGCCTTTGATTCAATTGTGATCGAGCATTTTTCGTCCCTTCCGGCGGAGGTTTTTGATGTCACAACGCGATCTGGTGCATCCTCGTGACGCGATCATGCAGACGATGGATCGCATTTATCGGTATCGCATGACAACGACATCCGGGGGCAATTTGTCGATTCGAGACGACAACGGCGACGTCTGGATTTCACCCGCACGCATCGACAAGGGCAGCCTGACGAGAAATGACATTGTGTGCGTCCGGCTGGACGGGACAGTGGATGGCCTGCATCGGCCTTCGTCGGAGTATCCATTTCATCGCGCCATCTATGACGCTCGTCCGGATATCACAGCCATCGTGCATGCACATCCAGTGGCCCTGGTGGCTTTCAGCATCTGCCGACAAGTTCCAGATACCCGGTTGTTTCATCAGGCCTGCTTCGTATGCGGGCAGCCGGGCTTTGCGCCGTATGCGCTTCCGGGAAGCAGCCAGCTGGGACAGAACATTGCTGCGACGTTTGCAGCGGGCAGTGACTGCGTCATTCTGGAAAATCACGGCGTGGTCGTGGGGGGCACATCTTTGTCACATGCCTTTCAGCGTTTCGAAGCGTTTGAGTTTGCCGGCAAAACTGTAATTAAGGGGCGGCATTTGGGGGACGTGAATTACCTGACCGATACGCAGCTGGAAGCGGCTCAGCAGCGCAACGTGCGTCTGGAGAGTTTTGAACCAGGCGCAGCGACGTCGCAGGAAAAAGAACTGCGACGCCAGTTGAGTGCATTCGTTCGTCGGGGCTGCCGTCAGCGATTGCTGATCAGTACCGAAGGCAGCTTTTCAGTTCGCCTCGATGCGGACAGCTTTCTGATCACGCCGTCGCAGCAGGACCGCGAAACACTGGAAATCAGTGACTTTGTGCTGGTGCGGAATGCACAGTCCGAAACCGGTAAGACACCCAGCCGCGCGACGCTGGCTCATCACGCCATCTATCGAAAACATCCCGGGATCAATGCGATCGTGTTTGCGCATCCTGTGAATGCAACAGCCTTCAGTATCACTCATGCCGCCTTTGATGCCCGCACGATTCCGGAGAGCTACATCTTTCTGCGGGACGTGCAACGTGTTCCGTACGGAGTGCAGTACCAGTCCAGCGGGGGCATCGCGGATTTTGTGTCGGTGAGCAGCCCTGCGGCCATCCTTGAAAATGACGGCGTGCTGGTGACTGGTTCCACGGTACTGGATGCCTTCGATCGGCTGGAAGTTCTGGAGTCGACCGCCGAAGCCGTGATCAATTCCCGCGTGATCGGTGACGTCGCTCCAATGCCGGATGCGGCGATTGAGGAATTGATCACTGCCTTCCTGAAATGAGGGTTTTGTTGATGAACTGCGCGGCCCGGCACTGGTGCCCTGTTGATGCCGTCGTTGAACCCGAACCGCAGGAGATCGTGAGGGTTTCGCCTTCGCTCAGGACTGCTGCCGAGTCGACTCGGAGTCATTGAATGCCCTGCGTGCAGAACTGATGCTGATCGCTCGGTTTTGGCCACGTGACTCGGCTGCGGCCTCCATCGACTTCGCACGTTTGCCGCTCCGGATCTGACGACAAGTAGGTCCTGCCTGCCGGGCAGGACTTCGCGGCTTGCCGCGACCTGCGACCACACAAGATCGATTCAATAACAATGCGACGACGTTGAGCGGACGTCCGCCCCAACAAGGTTCGCCTTACGGCGAAAGTCCTTTCCGGCAGAAAGGACCTACTGTAGGTCCTGCCTGCCGGGCAGAACTTCGCGACTTGTCGCGACATTTCCCGCATCGTGCCCCTCTTTGCGCGAATCGGCCTTGATCACAGATTCGGCCAGAAGTTCTTCTTCGGAGTAATGTAAGAGAAAGGTCTGGGCCAAAGGCCCAAAATGTGAAAGCCCAGGGCAGCGCCCTGGGAAAAATGGATTGAGACATAAAAAGCCCCAAAGGGGCGAAATGATGACGCATTCCCCAATCCCGCCCCTTCAGGGCTTTCCTGTTGGAGATTGCCCGATTCCTGGGGCGATGCCCCAGGCTTTCACATTGTGCCGCGTTGCGGCAATCTCCAAACGCAAAACCTCAAGCTCCTTGACCGATCCGGAATACTGAAAACCGTCCATCGCCAGCCCAACAAATGGCCGAATCCGTGACCAACGCCCGCGAATCACGTTCTTTGCAATTCTCTGAACACTGAACACTGCCAACTGAACACTCGTCCCGCAGCTCAATTGGAGCCAGCCAACCAGCACGCTGATCGTGTTCAATGATCCCGCCCCATGATCTCGCCCTTGTCCATTCAGATTCGTCTACCTTGCAGTTGTTTGGATGGGCGTAGCGTAATCGATCCTGCACGACAGCCAGAATTCGCAAAACGGGCAGCCATCATAGTTGCCCGTTTTTCGTTGGTGCCACTGGAAGTCATGTTTGACTTCCAATGCGTCGTCAGTGGTCGAATGGACGCAGTGGCCAGCGATTCCTTGCGGGCCATGCATGAATCGGCGGCAGGCAAGCCAACACTCCCGCCATGCTACCCCGAACATCGCCCACACGATAAGCTGTCTGCCATTAGGAGCAAAGAAGCCCTCATATCCAGCCGTGTGTTCGTCCAGTCGTCCAAACCAAGAGTAACATGAACCAGACCAACCTGTCCTCCTTCATCTGGTCCGTGGCAGACCTTCTGCGAGGTGATTACAAGCAATCCGACTACGGCAAGGTAATTCTGCCTTTCACGGTCCTCAGGCGACTGGACTGCGTCCTGGAGGCCACCAAAGAGGCCGTGTTGAAGGAGAAGGACAAGCGGGAAACGGCGGGCCTGAACCCGGAACCCTTCCTGCTCAAGAAATCCGGACAGTTGTTCTACAACACGTCGCCTCTCGACATGAAAAAGCTGATGGGCGATCAGGACAACATCCGGGAAAACCTGTTTGCCTGCGTTCAGGCGTTTTCACCCGCGGTCCGGGACATTTTTGAATGCTTTGACTTCCACACTCAGCTGGAGCGACTGAGCAAAGCCGGCCTGCTGTACCTGATTACGGAGAAGTTTGCAGGCATTGATCTGCATCCGGAAGTCGTCAGCAATGCCCAGATGGGCAGCGTCTTTGAAGAACTCATTCGGAAGTTTGCGGAACTGTCGAACGAAACAGCCGGGGAACACTTCACGCCGCGTGATGTGATCAAGCTGATGGTCAACCTGCTCTTCATTGAAGACGATGACGCTCTGACCAAACCCGGAGTCGTGCGATCTCTGTACGATCAGACAGCCGGAACTGGCGGAATGCTGTCTGTCGCCGATGAGCACCTGACCAGCCTCAATCCG
>JANOUN010000006.1:0-13388 GCA_031416875.1 Planctomycetota bacterium
CGGCATCCGCCGCATCCCGGTGTCGAAGGAATGGTATGTTGATGGTGTTCTGTATGGAGAATCCTTCGGACCGCGCGACGACGAATACTCTGGCATCTCCGTATACCGCAAACGATTCAAGACTCTCACTGAAGTGGCTCGTGGCAAAAGCAAACGGGGGTACTACGTTGTCTCACTTCGCGTATCGGATCTTCGTCAACACGGCATCGTGGTCGAACCTCGACCCGTAAAACGATATCCATTGACCGAGCGACCCAGAACGACCATGAACCAAAAAGACTTCATCGAACGATGGCGGCGCAGTGGCGGGGCGGAACAAGCGAATAGCCATTCGTTCCTGAAAGAACTCAGCCAACTGATCGGCGTTCCCGAACCCGATCCAACTCAGCCCGACGAAACGCGAAATACGTACGTCTTTGAAAAAGCTGTCTCAATCAATAACGGCGACGGCACGTTCAGTACGGGGCGAGTGGACCTCTACCGGCAAAAGTCCTTTGTGTGGGAATCGAAGCAGGGAGCCGAACGACGGGCCGACGAACTGGCCGAAGCATTGGCAACCGTCACGAAGCAAAAGAAACATCGAAAGGGCACCGCCCAGCGAGGAACCGCACAATGGGCTCAAGCCATGCGTGCAGCATTTCAGCAAGCCAGGCGATATGCCGAAGCATTGCCCGAATGGCCGCCGTTTCTGATCATCTGCGACGTGGGTTAGTGCTTTGACGTCTACGCCGATTTTAGCGGCAGCGGAAAGAACTACTCACCCTTTCCCGATCCTGTCTCATTCCGCATCCCGCTGAACCGTGACCAACTGGAACTGCTGATCGAAGCCGCAACAGCCAACTGGGCGGAAGTGGAACCAGCCATCTTTGGCACGTTACTGGAACGCGCTCTCGACGCTCGCGAACGTCACAAGTTGGGAGCCCACTACACGCCGCGAGCCTACGTCGAACGGCTGGTGATGCCCACCGTCATTGAACCGCTGCGGGAAGAATGGGAGAACGTGTACGCCACAGCGGCCCAGTTATTTGCGGAAGCGGCTTGAGAAGTGGAACTGGCAGCGGATCATGAGAGCGATCAGACAAGGGTCGATGCTCAAAAGACAGCGACGAAGAAGCGGGACGAAGCAAGAAAAGCCGTTCGCGATTTTTACCAGAATCTCTGCGAGATTCGAGTGCTTGACCCCGCCTGCGGTTCCGGAAACTTTCTATACGTTTCCCTCGAACTGATGAAGAAGTTGGAAGCTGAAGTCATTCGTGCGATGCGAGATTTTGGGGATTCGGGTACGATTCTGGCGACAATCGACCCGCATCAGTTCCTCGGCATCGAAGTCAACCCGCGAGCCGCCGCGATTGCTGATCTGGTGTTGTGGATTGGTTACCTACAGTGGCACATCAAAGCACTGGGAAAAGAATCGATTGCCGAACCAATCATTCGCAAGTTCGACAACATCGAATGCCGCGACGCGGTGCTGGCCTGGGATTCCATTGAACCGGTCGTCGATGAAGACGGCAACCCCGTCACTCGCCGGGACGGTTACACAACCAAATGTCACCACGTCACCGGCGAAGAAGTCCCCGACGAAACGGCCAAAGTTCAGGAGCTACGGTACATCAACCCGAGTTATGCTTTGACTCCTTCCCATTCCCTGAACCAAGCCAAAATGTTCGCCATGCGATTGAGGAAATCGCGAGGCAACTCGACGCGCATCGAAAGCGGCAGCAGGAGTTGCATCCGGATTTAACCATGACCGGCATGTACAACGTGCTCGAAAAACTGCGAGCGGGCGAAGAACTGACCGCCAAAGAAAAGGCCATCCACGAAAAGGGACTTGTCAGCGTTCTGAAACAGATTCACGACGATCTTGATGCTGCCGTCTTCGACGCCTACGGCTGGCCGCATGATCCGACCGACGAAGAAATTCTGGAACGCCTGGTCGCTCTGAATCACGAACGAGCCGAAGAAGAAAAACGCGGCGTCATCCGCTGGTTGCGTCCGGAGTTTCAGAATCCGACTGGAGGCAAAGCCGCCGTTCAGTCCGAACCGGAACGCGCAGGCGATTCCGACGACGAAGAAGATTCAGCAGAAACAATTTCCGCCAAGGGCATGAAGAAAAAGAAGACCGCAACCAAAGCCGCTGCGTCCAAAGCCACCAAAGTCCCGTGGCCAAAAACGCTGCCTCAGCAAGTAGCCGCCGTTCGCCAGATGCTGCAACTACAGCCTGCCCCGCGGACTTCAACGGCAGTTGCCAAACAATTCAAAGCCGCCAAAGCGAATACTGTGGAAGAACTTCTCGACACACTGGTCGCCATCGGACAGGCCCGAATTCTGCCCGATGGCCGGTACGCCATGTAGGCGTATCCCATTCCATTCATTGACTGTACCGTTTTCTATGTGTCCGCCAATTGCAGCGACGTTTCCAGACCTGGAACCACGAATGAACACACATCGACACGAATGGAATGCTTAACATTCGTGTTCATTCGTGTCGATTCGTGGTTCAAACATCCAGCCCATAGAATCCGGTAGAGTCAGCGAATTTGCAAACATTTCGCCCCGACCAGTGCCCACGCGACAACGGGTTTTCCTGACGATTGGCGATCCGATTTCGGACTTTGCGCCCGACGGAAATTGGGTCCGGTGGCGAGTTGCTAAGATCCATTCCGAATTGAAACTTGTTATTCATCGTCGAAAGGCAATTCCGACGATTCCACATCAAGTTGAATTGTGCAGGAATTGCGAATCGGCAATGTTTCCGCTTCACGGGTTCGATTGGTTTATTTTGCCAACAACCCGTGGCAATTGTCAGCGGGCCGGTGGTGACGCGTTACCGTTCAGTGTCGCAGAACCTGCGAACCATATTTGACAAGATCATCAAGCGGGCCGGGGTGGTTCCGTGGCCAAAGCCGTTTCAGAACCTGCGGGCAACTCGGGAGACGGAACTGATGGAAACCTACCCCGCGCATGTTGTCGTGGCGTGGATCGGGCATTCTGAAACCGTGGCTCGAAAACACTACCTGCAAACAACCGATTTGCACTTCGAAAAGGCGGCGATCCGGAAGCCTGCAGAATTGGTGGCCAGTTTGGATACTGAAACGAATTCAGAACCCAATGAATTGGTGGCACACCAGGTGGCACACAAGGCACGCGAAATGGTGAAAACTGACAAACCCGCAAAAAAGACGAACCCCGCAAAACGCAATGTTTTACGGGGTTCTGCGGATGGTTTCGCGACTCTGCAAGATCAGAAAATAACCCGACCAGGGCTCGAACCTGGAACGACAGAACCAAAATCTGTTGTGTTACCATTACACCATCGGGTTACATGGACCAGCGCTGAATCAGTCGTTGCGAAGGCGGATGCCGACTTCGCCGAGTTTCAGGCGAATTTCATTCAGTGACGTCACACCAAAATTGCGGCTGGAAAGCAGTTCATCAGGTGTGCGTGATACCAGTTGCCCGATGGTCTGGATATTCAGACGCGACATGCACTTGCGGGATCGCACGGACAGATTCAGATCGCCGACCGACTTGTTCATCATCGCCTGTTCTTCCGGCGTCATGCTCTGATCGATAATGTGCTCGCGCGAATGAATCTTATGCAGGTTCTGACCGATCCGCAGTCCATGCGCCGTCAACAGTTCCCGAATCTCCATCAACGACGTTTCACCGAAGTTCTTGCCGGACAGCAGTTCCTGTTCGCTCACTTCCGTCAGGTCGCCCAGAGAGTTGATGTCCATCGCCTGCAGACAGTTACGACTGCGGACGGACAGTTCGAAGTCGGTGACTGGCCGACTGAGCAATTGCTTCATTCGGGCTTCGGTACGAACCTGATCTTCGTCAATAATCTGGTCCTGAGCCGCATCAATATCGCGCAGATACAAATGTGCGAATTCATTCGTCGGGTCATACTCACGCACCCGGCGAAAGCAGAAGGCCGCCGCTTTGTAGTTCTCGCGGTCTTCGTACAGCAGCCCCAGATTCAACAATGCCCCTGTAAAGAAGGGCGGGCGGGACAGCGAGCGTTCATACAACCGAATCGCTTCCTCATCATTCCCTCGCAGAGAATTTTCAGCCGCCAGCCAGAAGAGGGCACGTGAATGATGCGGATCCATATCCACTGCACGTTCGAAGTATTCGACAGCTGTCAGCGCATCACCGCGGTCAGCCCAGATACAGCCCATCTGAAATGAATACTCCGCCCGGCTTGCTGCCGAAGCGGCCACGCTGCGAAGCAGTTTTTCGGCATCATCGATCTTGCCCGAAGCACGGATCGCGCCCGCCCGACGCAAGGCACATCCGACAGGATCGAAACCTGCCTTGCCTGCCTGCTCGAATCGATCCGCTGCTTCTGCAGAGCGATTCAGCGACGTCAGGCACTGACCATGAATAAACATTGCCACGCCGTCACGCGTGACTCCGGACAGCAACTTGTCGGCAGTCGGCTGACGCGCCAACAGATAGGCACCCACGCCACCGCGAGCCATCAGACTTTCAGATCGCTCGCCAGCTTCGAAACGGCGAGTCATCTCTCCCACAACCTGCCGGACGTCTGTCAATTGAGAACTGCAGACGGCCCGTTCAAGCTGGTTAAGCTGATCCGCCGTTAACAGACCATCGGCCTCAAGAAGATCTTTGACATTGACCAGAGTCGCTGAATTCACTTCGTTCGTTTCCTGACAAGTCCCAAAAACATGCCGGAGCAAACTGCCACCGACATCATCATTCTCTTATCGCAACCTGCGAGCCCCAAAAATCGATCACTGCTCGATGCAGTCAGCGCACCGCCAAAACCGCAGCCACTGCGCAGAAACAGACTTTTCCGGTGGGGACTCGGATTTCGAAAACGGAGAAGTTTAACGCAATTGCACGCTTGAGACAAATGTCGAAGGTGATTTCGGTCCAGAGTGAGATTTTGACCAGATTCAGACACTACATATTGCTGCGACGATTAGTGTTTAATGGATACGGATGTTCAGGTTGCGGAAGGCGGCTGCGGCACCTGAAACGCACATCGTCTGCAGCCCAGCGACCTTTTGCCACAGTCCGGTCGCTGAGCAGTCGCGTCTCGTCTCGCAAAAAACAACCCGCTCGGCTTTTGAATCGGAGCCTGGACTGTACAATTTGCACGCCTCCTGACCGGACGTCGGTGTGTACCGATGTCCGGTTTCTTTTTGCAACAGCTGCTGTACGGTGTTTCCGTGAACAGCATTCAGGAGTGACGTGATTCTTTTCTTCGCGAGTGATTCAGTGCCGGCAACATCAGTGATTGGATTGCAGTGGGGCGACGAAGCCAAAGGCAAAGTTGTCGATCTGCTCACGGAACAACATGACATCGTCGTGCGCTATCAAGGCGGCAACAACGCCGGTCACACAGTCAAGTTCGACGGCACAACGTATAAGCTCAGCCTGCTTCCAACCGGGATTCTGCAGAGTCACGTCAAATCCGTCATCGCGCCTGGCGTCGTGGTCAATCCGCACGCGGTCCTCAAAGAACTGGATGGCCTGGCAGCCGGAGGTCACGACTGCAGCGGTCGGCTGATGATCAGTGATCGAGCCCATGTGATCTGTCCGTGGCATCTGCTGGAAGAAGCGGCACTGGAGAAATCTCGCGGAGCTGCCGCGATCGGCACCACCATGCGCGGGATCGGCACATGCTACCGCGACAAAGTCGGACGATCTCATGCGATCCGCGTCGGAGATCTGATTAATTGCGATGCGTTCGCGTCAAAGGTTCGCGAAATTGTGCCATTCAAGCAAATCATTCTGAATGCCCTCAATCCGGGCGGCGAACAGATGAATGCCGACGCGATCATTGCCGACTACGCGGTGGTCGCCGACAGGATTCGTCCCATGGTGGCCGATTCGACAACCTATCTTCTGGACGCTCTGGAGAAGGGCAAGTGGCTGCTGTTCGAAGGTGCTCAGGGAAGTCTGCTGGACGTCGATCACGGCACATTCCCGTACGTAACATCGTCCAATAGTTCCGGCTGTGGCATCCACAGCGGCAGCGGGGTGCCGGAACGAGAAATCAGGAAAATGATCGGCGTCGCCAAAGCATATACGACGCGCGTCGGTGGCGGGCCGTTTCCATCGGAACTCGACAACGAAATCGGCCAGCGCATTCGCATTGCCGGCAACGAATTTGGCACAGTCACGGGACGGCCTCGTCGCTGCGGCTGGCTGGACGCCGTCGCGACACGTTACAGCGCTCGGATCAGCGGAGTCGATTCGATCGTGATTGCGTTGTTGGATGTGCTGAGCGGTTTCGAGGAGCTGTTTATCTGCGAAGCATACGACATCAACGGTCATGTGACGCGAGACTTTCCAAGCCGTTGCGAGGATCTTGCCGCCGCAAAACCCGTCCTGCGGCGCGTCCCCGGCTGGAAGGAAGACATCACGGGCGTTACAAAGTTTGCCGATCTGCCTGCAAGTGCTCAGCAGTACGTCAACGATGTAAAAAAACTGGTCGGCAAACCGGTTGAAATGGTTTCGGTCGGCCCCGATCGGGCGCAAACGATCCGCATGTGATGCAACTTCATGCGAAGTGCAGACGGCTGACCTCGATTACCTGAGTCCCACACGGCTCCAGCGATGGACGCGCCGTCCCGGAGATCGAGTTGGTTCTGTTAATGTGCGTGTCGAATCGTTCTCTCCGGCAGGGAGAACCAACGCGGGCTCAGGCTTCATGGGCTCCATGTCGCATCTTGATGATGCTCCACTTGGCACTGACGCCGCCACCAGTGGACGTCACACCAAAGAGGATCGCCACAAGCATCATGGCCAGCAACACGGCGTACTCGACAGCAGTCGTGCCGTCTTCAGCATTCAGGAAACAATGAATTGATTTCCGTGTTTTCATGCAAGGCCCACTTCATGTCGTGTCGGTGGAAAGTGATGGAAAACCCTACGTCGCAACCAGAATGTTTCACGAAAGCAACACGACGAAACCTGTTGACTTCTGAAGAACGGGCTTTCCCCTCTCGGCATTTTCGACAACACCGTTCAAATCATCACCAGCAGTCTGTCCCCGGGTTTTGAACCTCTTAGGCAGCACCGTTCGCGAAGCCAGCGGAGTTAACCGCGTCCGACGTAAAGCTGTGCGTTCGGCAACACGATGGCTTCCAGAAAGTTGACGTTGTCGGGCATGGTGAGCATCGTCATCGCGGCGCGGACGATGGCATCAACTTCCATCATGGGTTCGTCATCGGATCCCAGACCAGAATCGACACGGCGTTCAACCAGCACGTTGCCCGGATGCAGGCAGCTGACGGCAATCCCATATCGTCGGCCTTCTAATGCTGTGGCATACGTGAGTCCCTGCACGCCGAACTTGGCGGCCGTGTAAGCCGCTGAGTTCTCACGCGGTCGCTGCGCGGAGATCGATCCTATATTCAGAATACGCCCACGCCCGCGCGGCTTCATCAATGAAAAGGCGGCCCGTGTGCACAGAAACGAACCAGTCAGGCACGAACCGATGACGTTGTTCCATGCCTCAAGCGGCAGAGTGTCAACCGGGCCTCCATCGAATGCACCGGCGTTGTTCACCACAATGTCAGGTGGTCCGAATTGGCGTGTGGCTCCGTCAAACATTCGCTGCACGTCTGTCTCGTTACTGACGTCCACGGCGAACGAGAGCACTCGATCAGGGCCAGCGTTGAGTCGATCTGCCGCCGCTGTTATTCCGTTCAGATCCCTTGAGCAGATACACACACGGCATCCGTCGTACAGCAGTGCTTTGGCCAGTCCAAACCCGATTCCTCGACTTGCACCGGTAATAATGGCAACTTTGGCAGTCAATTCTGTCATGAATGAATCTCCAGGAGTGAAATGATTGTGAATAATCACAGCCGAGTACGGATGGCAGCGCGGAGTATAACCAATATCTTGTTTCGAACTGCGGGAACGATTCGCAGCGTTGATCAATCGGAAGGCGGTATTTTTGTGAGTTCTGTGAAATCGAGAAACTCCAGCGTCGAATCAAATTCCAACTCCGGGTGGAACGTCAAACACGGCAAAGAAACCGATACCGCAGTGCTGCGTTACGATCCCGTGGCGATGCTGGAAGCGGTGCTGTCCCTTCGAGACCGCCACCAGCAGTTCATCCGATGGGTCATCGTCGTGCTGCTTTTTCTTGCGGGAGTTGTTGCCATTGCTGCCGGAATTCTTGGCTGGTTGTCGTAGTTCTGACCGCCTTCCTTGGCGTCGCACGCGAATTTCGATAGCCTTTCCCCAGGCGGCCTCCGGTTTGCACCTGAAGCTGCGGAATCATTGCCAACGGGGGAGGAACGATCGTGTCAGAAGTACTTGATAGTTTTCAGATCGAATGGCATGGCAACACTGTTGTCGTCACACCAGCCGCAAATGTCGATTCACTCAATTGGGATCTGGTCGAACAGGCCGCAGATCTGGTGATGGAGCCGCTTGCCTCACAGGAAGCTCCGATGGTCGTGGTGGACCTCAGTAAGGTCGGCTACTTCGGTTCTGTGTTTCTCGCGCTCTTGCTGCGGTGCCACAAGTTTGTGAAGAAAAATGGCGGCGAGCTGGTCCTGTGCGGCGCGAATGAAACGGCGCTGGAACTGCTGCGCATCACGGCCCTCGACACAATCTGGGCGATCTACAAAACTCGCGAAGAAGCCATGCAGGCGCTGTTGAGCTAGCAACATGAATCCCCCCAAACGTACGCCGCTCAAGCATGTCAATGATTCCGAAATGGAGGTCATTGAGCATGTTGTCGAGCTGAAGCAGCATTCGGAATTTATCGAGGAAATCAAGCAAACCGCCGACAAGCTGCAGCGTGACGGTGCGACGCGTGGCGATCTGAAGATCCTGAGCCGTGCGCTGAAAGAGCTGCGATATGCCTTCAAGGTCTTTGCGCCTTATCGTCGGCATCGCAAAGTGACGGTGTTTGGCTCCTCCCGAACGCAGCCTGATCATCCGTGCTGGAAAGTGGCAGAATCATTCGGTCGTCGCATGGCTGAAGAAGACTGGATGGTCGTGACGGGTGCCGGTGGCGGAATTATGGAGGCGGCGCATCGCGGATCCGGTCGTGAAATGGCAATGGGGCTCAACATCCTGCTTCCATTCGAACAGGAAGCAAACCCGGTGATTGCCGGTGATCCGAAACTCGTCAACTTCAAATACTTCTTCACACGGAAGCTGTTGTTCGTCAAGGAAGTCCATGCCCTTGTTACCTGTCCCGGTGGATTCGGAACCATGGACGAAGCGTTCGAATCCCTGACGCTTGTGCAAACCGGCAAACGCGACCTGATGCCGATTGTGATGCTGGACGAACCCGGCGGGACATACTGGACCGCGTTCCTGAAATATGTCCGCGACGAACTTCTCGACAACGGCCTGATCTCGCCGGGAGATCTCTCGCTCTTCAAAGTCACCGACAATGTGGAAGAGGCCGTCGAAGAAGTGCTGGGCTTTTACAGCGTGTACAACAGCATGAGATTCGTGCGGGATCTGCTGATTCTGCGTCTGCACATTGAGCCGTCAGATGAATTCGTGGCCCGGCTGAACGACGAGTTTCGTGATATCTGCGACAGCGGGAAAATTGAAAAGGCACCTGTCCATCGACTGGAAGTGGACGACGATCATCTGGCCAATTTGCCACGCCTGAATCTGGTGTTTAATCGAAAAGCCGTCGGTCGCCTGCGGCAGATGGTGGATGTCATCAACTGCGAACTTGAACCCAGGCCTTGTGCGTCGTAATAATCGCCTGATCAATAATCGGATCCGCTCCCGCCATGAATCCATCCCGCCTGATTGCATCCATTCAGCCGCAGCTTCCGACTGACCGAACTGTCGGGATTGGCTGTGTCGGAGCGGGTTTTATCATGGCGGACTGCCAGTTAGTGGCCTATCGCCAGCATGGACTCAATCCCGTCGCCATCACATCGCGGACGAGGGCCACGGCCACCGCCGTCGCCGCACGACATGGCATTGCAAGTGTCGTCGATTCCGTGGAACAGGTTGTCTCGCATCCGGGGGTTCAGATTCTGGACATTGCCGTGCCGCCCGACTGTCAGGCCGACATGATTCGCCGCGCTTTGCATGCACCGCATCGGCTTCGGGCGATTCTGGCTCAGAAGCCGTTGGGCGTTGATTATCGGGAAGCCCGGGGGCTCGTACAGTTGTGCGCAGACGCCGGAATCGTGCTGGCTGTCAATCAGAACATGCGGTTTGATCAGTCGGTACATGCCTGTCACGAATTGATTGCGACGGGAACGCTGGGCACACCTGTGCTGGCGACAATCGAGATGCGGGCGATTCCGCACTGGATGCCGTGGCAGGAACGTCAAGGCTGGGTCACGCTGCGAATCATGAGCATCCATCATCTGGACACGTTTCGTTACTGGCTGGGCGATCCCGAGCGCGTCTTTGCCAGCGTCGCGCCGGATCCGCGAACGGCACAGAGGTTCGCTCATCGTGACGGAATCGCATTGTACATTCTGGAGTTCCCCGGCGGTGTCCGGGCCTCTTCATGGGATGATGTCTGGAGTGGTCCGGTTCGAGAAGGCAGTGCCGCCGACATCGGCATCCGCTGGCGGGTCGAAGGCACGGAAGGCCTCGCGCGGGGCACCATTGGCTGGCCGGGATATCCTGATCGAGTCCCCAGCACGATCGACTATTCGACCGTGCATGACCACGGCGGATGGCATTCGCCGCGCTGGGACAGTGTGTGGTTTCCGGATGCATTTATCGGGCCGATGGCAGAACTGTTGTGCGCGCTGGAACAGAAACGCACGCCCACGATCAATGCGCGTGACAATCTGCATACGATGGCGCTGGTCGATGCGTGCTACCTGTCCGCCACGGAACACCGTGCTGTGAGTCCTCAGGAAATCACGGCTGCGGTTGACTGATCCGAAATTGCAGATTTCCAGTCTGTGGACCTGCCGCCGGGACTGTTTGACAGACTAATATTCGTGCCCTGTTGTTTGCTGATCCTGGAGTCCGAAAGGAGCATCTTATGTACGAAGAAAATCCGTATGCTGCCCCCGAATCCGTCCGTGACTTTGCACCCTCCGTTGCATTGTCCGGTTACGCGGCGGATCGTTTCTACGTGGATGGCAACCACATCAGGTGTGGCACGGCTGTCGAACTTCCAGAAATCTGTGTGTTGACCGGCGACAGAGACGACCTTGTGAAATTGACGAAGACCGTCTCATGGCTTCCCAAATGGTATTTTGTACTTCTCTTGTTCGGCATGATTGGAATCATTGTATTTATTGTGCTGCGTTTGACTCAACAGAAGAAGTGCCAGGTAAGTTATTATCTTTCACGTTCCTCGCGCAACTTTCGCCGTTTTCTGACAGTTGTCGGGTGGCTCGGGTTCATTGCCAGTATTGCTTTCATGATCATCGCAGGTATCCGGGAAATTGTTACTTTGGAGAATTTCCTTGTCACAGGACTCGTGGCAATGGTTGGGTTCCTTGTGATGGCAATCGTGGGCCAGTTGCCGATTCGCATCGACCGTCACGAAAACGGCGTGAAGTTCTGGCTCAAGGGTTTCCGGCAGCCGTTCTTTGATCAGTTGCGGGCGATGTATGCGAACGGTGGATGACTCCTGAATGCGTTCTCTCCCGTGGCGGCCTGGACGGCCTGGTCTGTCACCTCAGGTGAAATGGATAGATGCACTACCTGGACTGTTTGACTTTCTCATCGAAGACCCCATCCGGCTTGCCCGGATGGTGAAAGAGATGGTGGGCTAACAGACGACACTCCACCGATTCCTCCCAACGCTCGCATTCCTCCGCCTTCGGCGGAGGAATGCGAGCATTGGGAGGGCGATTCCGCCGACGGCGGCTAGCCCTCCATCTACTTCACCAACGGCACGAGGCCGTTGGGGTCGAAAGTCAAACTACCCTGTTGAACTCAGATAAAGAACACAAACCATGGTTCGACTGGATCGTATCTATACGCGGGGCGGTGATGGGGGGATGACCAGCATGGGGGACGGGCAGCGAGTTTCCAAACTGCATGCTCGGATTGTGGCCGGCGGTTCGGTTGATGAAACCAATTGTGCGATCGGTGTGGCGATTTCCGCGGGTACGACGACAGAGGTCAGCGAAGTCCTGAGCGGATTGCAGCAGTTTCTGTTTGACCTTGGAGCGGATCTGTGTGTGCCGCTCCCCGCCGCCGGGCAACCCGATCTGCTGAAGACGCGACTGTCGAGCGGCGATGCGGAACATCTGGAACGACTCATCGATCGTTTTACCGAACGTCAGGCGCCGCTCAATAGCTTTATCCTGCCAGGCGGTTCTCTGGCGGCGGCTCAATTGCATCTCGCACGCAGTATCTGTCGGCGTGCGGAACTGGATGTGCTGCGAATGCAGGAAACAGAACCGCTGAATTCTGCTATTGCGATTTGCCTGAATCGACTTTCGGATCTGTTGTTCGTGCTGGCGCGAGCGGCCAATGACGATGGCAGAAATGACGTGTTGTGGGAACCGCGAAACGCCAACCGATAGGGCGTGCGTGCTGAACTGTTTCCGGGACATTATTGCCGTCGTGGACGCAGCGAGTTTCGTCCATGCCGTGCAGCAAACTGATAATTTCGCTGTCGAGCGACTGCTGGCCAGCCTGATCGGCTGTCAGTTACTGGCAGATGCCACCCTTGCCACGCGATCTCATTCTCACTGGCTACGGGAGCGAAGTTGCTGCTTCAATTGGTCTTCAAGGTCCGCCAGTTGAGATGAATTGCATCCAGCAAACTCGTCCATGGTCCATTGACGCAGACCCAGGAACTCCTGCAACACCAGGACACTACCGACGATCACGCCTTCCTGTCGTCCTTGCTGTCGTCCTTCCTGCCGTCCTTCCTGCCGTCCTTCCTGAATCCCCCGCTTCAGTGCCTCCTGTGTGGCCTCTTGCAACCGTGATTCCTCGTCACGCTGAAACTTCAGGCGGGCGTTATAGAGCAGTCGTTGTTCGGGGGTTTGTGAGATCATTTCCAGCACTCCTGCGGCTTCGGCGATTTCCTCATCCGAAAACAGACGACCGATGTCGCTTTGTGTCAATTGTTCTGCGTTTCTTAGAAAATACGCCCAGCGCTCGGCTGAAGACGCATTGTACACATTCTGGGCCGTCACCCGAAGTTTTGACAATTCCAAAAGGTGGATTTGCAGATCATCTGTCAGAATCAACCCTGTTTTTTCCCGTAGCCGAAAGTCGAGATGCAGCCCCGGAAGCTGCGGAAACATGGCATGGGTCAACACGCAAATGCTGAGCGCCGGGCGAAGAACAGCGTAAACGGAACCCTCCGTCAACTGACTCACATACAGGCACGATGCATAGTAGGCCAGTCGTTTCGTCAATCCGGCCGACAACGATGTCTGCATTTCAATATTCAGTAATCGGCCGTGTTCATCGGTCGCCAG
>JANOUN010000007.1:0-9634 GCA_031416875.1 Planctomycetota bacterium
AAGCGCCAGCGAGGCAGAAACGGCTGAATTCCTCGCTGGCGCTTCGGGTTGGTATGATCATGAGCCCCAACAGGATTCGCACTCGACCCGGAGGGTCAAGTTACCATGGCACGTCGTGCCGTGAGTGCAGTCGCCCGGCGAGTTCCAGCACGTGAGGTCGCATGTGCGTCAATGCATCGACCGCTGCCGGAATGGAGATGCCTTCCGTTTCGCAGACGACACAGATCTCGTCTGTCCTGATGGAACAGGCAGAGACACAGGCTCCGAAATCATTCTGCAACAATGACTTCCAGACCTCGGCCGAATTTGGATCGGGAATCACGGCCAGCACACGCTGTCCGCCACCGACGTTCTGAAGTTTCGGTTTGGCATTTGCCGGAAATGTTGCACTGCGTTTCGGCACTCGTACGGCGTCTGAGAACTGCGGGGCGCGGGACATGCTCAGCAGCAGGAAGTTAGAGGCCTCCGACAACAGGGCTGCCGCATCGGTCGGACGGAGATTGCGACTGAGAAACGCACTCATTCGAAACCGCCCGGACGTCTGCAAATACGCTTCAAAGGCCGTGATCATCTGTTCGGGGATTGTGGCAGAACAGGGCGAGCCGCCGTTCACCTGAGACGCAAGTACGATCAGCCTGTCGCGGAGGATCGTGGAACGTTCCTCAAGCAGTCGTGGCAATGCGGCCAGAAGCGACTGCAGGTGTTCGATCAATAACCGGCAGATCGTCTGGCATGTGAACAGCATGCAATACTGACGGCAGAAACTGCGCAGAGCTGTGTGCCCGGCATCCGTTGTCTGATCGGGCTTTCTGACAGCATACGATTCGCACAATTCATTGAATGCACTCTGCAGGTCGCGCTGCTGACTGCGACATGCGGCAAGTGCCTGATCGGTGTGGCGCATCAGGGCCGTGAGCGCCTGGATCGTCAAGCCTGGTCGCATTCGGGAGTCCAGCAACTGTGTGAGGAAGGATTCAACGAACTGCAGTTCCAGCGGTAATCGGGTGGCCAGTTCGGCGCGGATCTCGCCCGTCACAGCTGCCATGGAATTGCGTGATGCCGATAACGCTGAATCCTGACTGATGATCAAGGACACCTGTTGCACGACCGAAGCCGCAGAATCCTGCGACAATCGTTGCCAGACATTATTCGCATATTCATCCATCCGCCGCGTGCGCCCGCCATCAAGCAGATTGGGTATGACCTGCTGTGCGGCTTCGCTGCTGATATTCAGTTGATCGAGCAAAGCCGTCCATTCGGGCGAGTTGGGTTCACCGGCCGCTGCCGACGGCCGCGTCCAAAGATTGATCGTCGCGGATGCCAGTTGACCGGCTTCACGATGGGCGACTTCCCACGCATCCGCATTGATCGTGGAGAGCCCGAATGAACGCAACGAGGCTTCATGGCTTTCGGGAATCTGTGTGCGTTCCGGATTTCGCCACGCATTCATTTCTCGACGCGCTGATGTGAGGGTTCGCAATTCAAGATAATCAGCCGTGCGATTCACGCCTTCGAAAAAGTCGCTGGCCGCCAGATCGTCACCGAAGTGCACGAGCGTCGTCTCGTCGAACGGTCTTGAGATTTCAGAGCCAGAAAAACGTGAGGTCAGTCCGGGGCGTTGTGCGCCAGGGACAGAAAAATGCTGAAGTTCCTGCAGAAAGCTGACGGTGTTGGCGTCCTGCATGTCGGCCAGTTGACGGCCGTGGGCCGTTCCGTGCAGCAGCATGGACGTCACGCGGACGGGCGGCATCCTGCCATTGCTCACCGCTTCACGCACCAGCCATGCCAGATCCAGCATGCAACCACTCGCAGTTCCTCCCGATGTTGAACCAACAAGACAGACGTCGATGCCAGCGGCGTCGAACGGCAATCCAGTTTCGGAAGTGGAGGTGCCGACCGACCCGGAACTCACGAGTGTACTTAAGCTATTCTTTAGCTCGGTGCGGATGTCTGCGGCGTGATCGACAAAGGCCAGGCGTCCCAGCGGTCGCATGCCTTCGACACGCCCGCTGCGGGGAATATTGAACAGCCAGCGACGGCCGAGCCATGTGAGATGTTCGGACGACTCTTTGCGATAGTCCTGAGTCGTCCGCAGCGGGGCGACGACGGTTGTGACGACCCGGTGATTTCCGGAACTGCGTCGCTTGAGATCTGCCATCGCCTCGCGGTCCGTATCAATGCACAGAAACTGTATTGCCGGCAGTGTGGCGTTCGGGAACCGCTTTTGGATTCTCTGGTTCAACATCGCGATCGTCAGGCAACCAAGTCCGCCGAGCCCGACGAACAAAGTCGGCCGAAACTGCGTGTCTTCCGGCAGACTTTTGACAGGGGACAGCGGGCTGGCGATGCCGTGCAGCATCGAATGATTGCCGGTGATATTCTCTGTGTTGCCAGGGCTTGCTGGTGATTCCTGAACTGCGGGGTTAGATCCTGTCGATACGCGGTCACTGAGCGACTTCGTCGGGCGGCGTTTCGTCAGTTCTTCAATAAACTGCCGACAACTTGCAAAGCGCGTGCGCGGATTCTTCGAGAGGGCTCGCGCCACGACGGCTCGGTCCGACGGCAGCAGACTGCTCAGATCCGGCGAACTTTTCAGATGCTGAGCCATCAGCTGCGAGGCGGTCCGTCCGTTGAACGGCGGAATTCCCGTGAGCATCGTTTGATACACGATGGCCAGACTGTACTGATCACTGCCACGATCCGGGCGGCCTTCGAACAGTTCCGGCGGCGCGTAAAGCGGCGTAAACCCGTTGATCTGCGAATGTCGCGCCTGGCCGACAGCTTTCGTCAGACCAAAGTCACCAACTTTCGCATGGACTCCCTGCAGCAGCAGGTTTTCCGGTTTGATGTCCAGGTGCTGCAGGCCATGTTCTTCTGCCATAAAGTCCAGCGCATCGGCAGCGTCGCGCAGGTAACGCAACAGTTCGTCGCGCGACACGCCGCGTTGTCCGGCAGCCACCAGTTCACGGAAACGCTGATCCAGACTGCGATCGGCCAGTTCGCTCACGACGATCACGCGCCCGTCGACGATTTCCACACGTTCGATACTGAGGAGAAAGGGATGTCGCAGATCACGAATGCGGTTCAGTGATTTGAGTTCTGTATCGGCCTGAGGACCGCTCAGATGTCCAAACAGAATCTTGACGGCTTTGGAAAAACCGCCCGGACCCACGGCCCGCCAGACTTCTCCGAATCCGCCCATCCCGATGCGCTCGATCATTCGGTAACCGGCAATTTCGGTCATGCCGGCCGGCATCGTATTGGGCGATGTGGTGTCGCTGATCACGGCGGTCGAACTGACTTCGGTGTGGCTCATAGTACGACTTCTTTCACCGACCTGTTGTCAGGGCTTCTTCAAATGACGCATTCAGGGGACGAGTGCGAACGCGGGTAAAAAACGATTCTGCGATGTGATCAAAATGTTCCGGCTGCATTTCGAATGGAATCCCGCGGTACATGCAGAAATTCCGAACCTGCAACAGCAGATCCCGGGCATGGCAGCGCCGGATCGGACGGTTCTGTGAGCGGTAGTAGTTTTCCAGGAGGTGCTCAACCGATTCAGGGTCGTACGTGCAGCCGAGTTTTTCAGCTGCGATCTGAAACAACCGATGGACTTCTTCTTCCTGCGGATCGGTGACTTCAATTCTGTATGGAATGCGTCGCAGAAAGGCTTCGTCCACCAGATCAGCAGGATCCAGATTTGTGGAGAAAATTATCAGCTGCTGGAATGGAACCTGAATCTTCTTGCCGGTCGGCAGTGTGAGATAGTCGTGCTTGTTTTCGAGCGGCACGATCCAGCGGTTGAGCAGCTGTTCAGGAGAAACTCGCTGACGACCAAAGTCGTCGATCAGCAGGCATCCACAGTTGCTTTTCATCTGCAACGGCGCTTCGCAGGTGTTGCTCACCGGATCGTGACGAATCTCCAGGCTGTCCAGGGTCAGTTCGCCACCGACGATAACCGTGGGCCTGCGAACACGAACCCAGCGGCGATCGAACGGAAGTCCTTCGTCCGGCTGATCAACGATTTCGTGGTACGCGGGATCGAACAGCGTGATGATCTCGCGTCCGTCGATGATCGCATACGGAATCCAGATTTCCTGGCCAAAGCAGTGCGTCAGACAACGAGCGATTGTCGACTTGCCGTTTCCCGGCGCACCGTACAGAAAGAGGCCGCTGGCGGAGTTGACCGCCGGGCCGATCATGTCGAACAGTTCCTCTGACATTGACACGTTGAAGAACGCATCTTCCAGTTCTTCGCGGCGAATCGGCTGATCGCAGATCGCCTGCGCTTCGACAGAGATCACATAATCGCTGAGCGGGACCGGCGCTGGTCCGGTGTAGGCACATTCGGAGTGCGATGTTTCCGCGCGGCGGCGACCTTCATCTGTCAGGCCAAAGATATAGTCATTCAGACTGGCACTGCCGCAATGCAGAACCATGCGTCGTGATTTCAGACGCTCCATTAACCCTTCGATCATGCGGAACGGAATGCAGATTTCACCGGCAATCGTACGCCCGGACTGATTTCCCGATGAGCGCAGCAGACGACAGATGAGACCTTCAATAAAAGGTTCATTCAGACCCAGCTCATGTAAAGAAGCGGGATCGGACGGCCAGAAATTCTCCCCGGCCAGCAATGCGGCAAGCAGTGCGGGGTCTGCATTTTTTCCATGTGCGGGACGTGCCATCAGCATCGGTGTGAATCTTAGGTTGAGGTCCAGTGTGATACAGTTTCTGCGCGACCAAACAGATAACCCTGAGCGAGTTCGAAGCCCATTTCCTGGCAGACGACAGCTTCCTCCATTGTCTCAATACCCTCAGCAAGGGGTACAACGTTCAAATCCCGCACGATGCGGATCAATGATGCAATTGTGGCGCGATGCTGTGGCGGGCTGAATGCCAGCCCATGGACAAACTTCACGTCGAATTTCAGGATGTCCGGTGGAACTTCGAACAGTTCCTTCAGACGAGCCTGGCCAGCGCCGAAGTCGTCGTAGGCCAGTCCCATTTTCAGATCGTGAGTCACCTGGCGAACATTTCGCAGCACAGCGCTGGAGGCAACAGCTCCTTCGTGAACTTCCAGTACGATCTGCGTTTCCGGGAAATCTGCCCGGAGTTGTTCCAGTGATGTGAAGAGTTCGGTGCCCTGGAGTTCAACCGGGTGCGTGTTGAGATAAAAACGCGTGTTTCCGAGGCTTTCACCGATGCGCAGACCTTCAGTTCGGCAGACCTGGCTCAACTGGGCTTCGACGTTCCGGGTTGCCGCGACGCGGAACATCTTTTCGGGCGTTTCGAGTCCCAGCAGATAGCTGCGAGACAGAACTTCAAAGCCTACGCGGGCATTGTCGCGCAAGCGAAGGATCGGCTGATAATACGGTCGCAACGCGGGACGTCGCAACAGCTTGTCAAACTGCACCTGCGCGAGCGCTTCGGCGGAGACGTCAGCCGTAATGGTGGAACTCATGTTTTCGTCCGTGGACGATTGCAATGTGAACATCACACTGCCGAAATGCAGTACGTCACCGGAACGAAGTCCCGTCAGACTCTGCAGCTTACGACCGTTCAGCAGCGTGCCGTTGGTACTGTTGAGGTCGCGTACGAAAAGATCGCGATTGATCGTCATGACTTCAGCATGACGCCCGGAGACAGTCGTATCTGAAAGACACAAATTGCTGGAAGGATGGCGACCGACCGTAAAGGACGGCCCCACCACGTTCACGCGCTGGTTCGTGCCGTTCTCCCCGCCACTTCGCGACAGAACCCACAAGCCTTCCGGAAGTGCAGTCGGTGGGCCAATCGGCGATGAGGTTTCGTCAATGCCGCTGTAGCGTTTGTGCGACATCGAATCTGCAAGAATCTCGGCCATGTGTGATTTCCTCTCATGATCAACGTCGGCGATCTCTGGTGTCGTACGCTCTGGTGCACGGATCCGCACCGACTGATGACTAAAGGCAACACTAGGTCATGCACGGGGAAAAACGTGATAATCCGTCTGCCTGGAACACAAAGGCTGTATCGATTGGTGATTCTGAAACGAATATGCCACATGAATGGTGAAGAACCCGCACATGTCGGCTCGCATGTCACACTCGGTGCAATGCACACCTTCGCTGCGATCGACAGGACCGGTTATCATGCGCTGTACCGATCGGGACTTTCTGGAGTATCACGAGCGCCGTTCGAATCATCGCCCCCTGGAATCGTGCATTGCCGCAGTTTCATGGGCGCGAAGTTGCATGTACGAACCCGCCATCAGGCGGTCTTCATGGCTGGTGCCTGATTTGATGACAATAGCCGATTCTTTCAGCAAGTGCTTTTGAGACACATTGATGCCATAACAGCGAGTCTGGCAAAGTCCGCAGCCGACACATCTGTCGTCGATCATCAGCGGCGCGAGAAACCCTGTTCCTTCAATGGGCTGGCCGGAGTCATCGACTTCAGTCCCCACCTGAGTAAACTCAATGGCGTTGTAGCCCGCAGACGTGCATTCATCGACGCACAGCTGACACGATTCTTTTCCAGCGTAAGGAAGACATGTTTGCAGATTGATGAAGGCGAGACCCATGCGAGCATGGCGCTTTTCCTCAAGCGGCAATGCTCTGATGGCTCCGGTGGGACAGACTTGTCCGCAGCCATTGCAGCTGGAAGCACAGCCAGCCCAGTCGGCAACAACATAGGGCGTCCAGAGTCCTTCGAGTCCCTGTTGAAATCCGAGCGGCTGAAGCACATCGCTGGGACACGCTTTGAAGCATTCGCCGCAGCGGATGCACATCTGGAGAAAATCAGCCTCCGGGACGCTGCCAGGCGGACGAACCAGTCGCAGCGCCTGCGGTGAATCGAGGTTCGCGCCCCATGATTTTGTCGTCAATGCTGACACGGCACCAGCGGCGATGGACGAAGCGGCACCGATCCCCGCGGAAAGAAAGCCACGCCGTCCCAGCGACGTCTCGTGTGTTGGCGGTTCATTCACGGCCTTCAGATCGATCGTGGCCCAGCGACCGACGAAGGTAATCGCCTGAGTCGGGCAAACCCCTCCACAAGTCTGGCAAAACGTGCAATCCGTCGTGCGCGTGGTGAAGTCCGGCTTGATCGCATCGAACGGACAGATCTCGACGCACTTGTTGCAATGAATGCAGGATGATTCCACCTTGCGTTCGGTGACTCGCAACAGATTGCCCAGCGAAAACACGGCACCGCTGGGACAGACGTACTTGCACCAGAACCGCGGTCGCATCAGCCCCAGCAGGAGCACGCCAAAAAAGAGGAAAATGGACAGGAAGTGTCCGACGTGCAGCGGCGGCACCTGATGCCAGCCGTTCGCCATCCCGTTCTGAAACGGAGCGACGACGAACAGCAGGCCACGAGTCATCACCGGGATCGCGGCCACAAAACCGCTCAGCAGCACTCCAAAACAGGCGGCAACCAGGACACCCAGTAACAGATAGTATTTGAGATGCACCCACCAGCCATCGCCGGAAACACGAAACCGTCTCACGCGGCTGCCGACCAGCCAGTCGAACACATCAATCAAAGTCCCGAGCGGACACAGGTAGCCGCAAAATCCGCGCGGGATGAAGACGCAGACTGCCAGAATGATGCCCGCACTCACCAGTGACCAGACCCAGGCGCGGGATGCGATTCCGGTTGAGAGACTGACCAGCGGATCGATCGCCAGAAAAACTTCCGCTGACACATGTTCTTTGGCAGCAAGGGTGTCAGTGTAATGAGACGGCCAGTCCGCGGGATCACGAGGATGCAGCGACACCGGCCCCAGTGTCAGCGACAGAAGTTCAAGCGATGTTGTGTCAGCGTCCTCTGCAGGCGCGAGTTGAATTCTGTCGCGATTCAGGGATTCCACGACAAACGGGACAGGGCCGTTGCTTTCATCCAGCGGCACGGATTCAATGGAATCATCGCGAAGGAAGACGGTATCGCCGACCGCGACGTATTGCTCCAGGCGTGCATCCCGAACAAGCTCAACCTGCTTCCCTGCAAGATCAAACGTGACTGGTGTCCAGCCGGTTGACTGCCATACAGGCTGCGCGCCGTATGGCCAGCAAACCCAAAAGAACTGCCACAGGAACAGTACAAAGCAAATCGTCTGCACGATGCGTCGCAGAGGACTTGAATACCACACCGGTCCAAGCCAGCGGAAAAACTTTCGAATTCTTCCGCGTCGTTTGTGATCGCGATTGGAGAACCACGACGCAGGGAGTATCTGTCCGGCGAACCGTCTCACGGCACCGACCGATCGATCGACGCGGTCGGGCTTTGATTTGCGGAGGTATGGCAGAAACCAGTCGAAACGCATGCGATGCTACTCGGTTCAGATCGTAATGAGTATGAGACCCGCAGTCTCGCTGGACCCAAGTGCAATGTCTACCACACCACAGCGCAATTCGGACTCTTGTAGTGGAGCGGAAGGACTGCCGGAGAGTGACGCCGAAGCGGAGTCGATGCGCCAGGACGAGCACTGGGCGTTCACGCGACTTCTTCCTGTGGAACCGCCAGCGGTAGAGGCTGCAGAATCCTGCCGCACTCCGCTCGATCAGTTTGTGCAGTCTGAGCTGGAAAAGGCGGGACTGCATCTGAGCCCGGAGTCAGATCGCCGCACGTTGATTCGGCGCATCTGCTTTACGCTCACTGGTCTTCCGCCGACCCCGGAAGAGATCGACAGATTCCTGGCTGACGAAAGTGCCGATGCCGTTGAGTTGTTGTCTGATTACTACCTTGCATCGCCGGAATACGGAATTCGCTGGGGACGTCACTGGCTGGATGCGGCGGGCTACGCGGATTCCAACGGCTATTTCAATGCGGATTCGGATCGGCCTCTCGCATACCGATATCGCGATTATGTGGTGCGGTCGATCAATGCCGACAAGCCGTTTGATCAGTTTGTCAGAGAACAAATTGCGGGAGATGAGCTTGCGGGCTTCAATCCGGAGCGGCATCGACGCACGGCGACTCCACAGATGATCGACATGCTCATCGCCACGCATTACCTGCGAAACGGCCAGGACGGATCCGGCGAAAGTGATGGAAACCCGGACGAAGTTCGTATCGATCGTTATACGGCTCTGGAATCTTCGCAGCAGATCATTGCATCGTCGCTTCTGGGCCTGACATTTCAATGTGCGAAGTGTCACGATCACAAGTTTGAGCCACTGACACAGGCGGATTTTTATCGATTTCAGTCCGTCTTGTTTCCTGCCTACAACCCTGACAAATGGGTGAAGCCCAACGACCGATTCACGTACGCCAGCATTCCTGGAGAGTACGAAACATGGGACTCAAAGATCCACGAGGCAAAGGCTCGGCTGCGTGCAGCCCAGACTGAGTACTTTGCATGGTCGAAGCAAAACCGACTACCAGATCTTGTTCTTTTTGCGGATGAATTCAACGACAGCCAAAGCTTCAGCGAACAATGGACCAACACGATTCCCGGTGATGATGGACCAGCGGGTGTCTCGGCCGTGACACTCCTGACAAACGCCGCCGCTCCGCCGCAATCTGTGCCAGCAGCGTTAGCCTCGGAAGGACGTCTGAAAATCATCGAAGGTGGCCTCGCAGGCGACAAATGGTTATCGACAAAACAGGCGTTTGACTGGACCCCGGATGTTGAAGGCCAATGGAT
>JANOUN010000008.1:0-1762 GCA_031416875.1 Planctomycetota bacterium
CACCCGAGCGAATTCGCCCTTGTAGTGCGGATAGTTGGCGTTGAATCGATCAGCAATGAAATCCGCATGAGCCTGATTCTTCGCGAAGATGATGGTCTTTCCCAATCTGTCACCGCCCGCTACTTTCAGGCCATGAGTCATTACATGTTCCAGCACCTTATCGACTGTGTCCTGGTTGAACAGCCATTTATTAACGGCTTCGGCTCCGACCCGATCCGGTGGATCGCCGTCTTCGTCCCATTCCCGCGCATCCCACTGGTCTTTTTCTTCTTCTGACAGATCGTCGTACGTGATTCCTTCCCGCTGAAACCTCAGCGGCACAGACACCGATTTGGGAGGAACCAGGAATCCGTCACGCACGGCTTCATCCAGACCGTAGTTATCGGTGGGAAGGACAATTCGCCTCTACATCCGCTGTTCGCGCAGGTACTGGTTGAGCAGGGTAATCAGTGTCAGGTCCGGAGCATCCTCCGGCAGACCGTCGATATTGACCTGGACCACGCGGAAGGGAACGAATCTCGATCATCACAGGTCATCAGCGAGAGAGTTCATTCCGAGGAACGCAGCATGGATGCGATGACTGCTCCGGTCAGCAGCACGGCACCGGCGGCTCGGCGAAGCATGGCAGATCGGCTGGCGTAACGTTCTCCGCCTTCGAACGCTCCGGCCAGCATCCATGCAAAGACAATTGCCCACAGGCCGCGCAGCGCGTACACAATGTTGACTCGCGTCGCATCGCCGAACTGCGACAGGGCAATCGTCATTCCCATGGCCTGAAGCGGCATCAGCACTGTGGCAAGGATCATCGGTTTCAGAGCGTGCATGGACTTGAGCCGCGGAACGTGATCGACCCACGGAAGTAACACGCATGAAAATAAGGACGCTGAAACAAACATGACGGGCAGGAATCTGAGAGCCCCGGAGATCACTCCCCAGCGTTGCAGACACACGTCGAACAACGACATACAACTCGCCGCAGACAGGGCGGTCACAACCGTCAGGAATACCCGTTTTTTCTCGTGTCGTTGTCCTGCACCGCCTCCGTACTGCACCAGGATGATACCTGCCGTTGCCACAAATGCGGCGATCCAGACGGTAGTGGAAATCCTCTGACCTGTCAGCGAGGAAGACAGAACCGCGACGAACAGAATCTTGACGCCAAAGATCGGTGTTGCCACGGATACATCACCGTAACGGAACACCATGTATGTGAAACACTGCCCCGCAAAAAAGAGCAGCCCCACAATCGCAGCGTGCCACCATTCGGCCACGGGAATGATATCCCACCGGCAGAGACCCACCACGAGCCAGATCAGTCCCAGCCAGAGATTGCCGTAAAATGTCCCAGTCCATGCGCTCGCCCCGCGACTGATGGCCTTTCGGGCGAACATCATTCCAAAGACGAAGACGACACTTGAGAATAGCGGGAACAACAGATGCATATTGAGCACTCTGAGCACGGGCAGCCGGGTCGCGTATGACTGTCACTGAGCGACGCGATATTCTCTATGATTGGCAGGAAATCAGGGAGTTTCGGATCCGGTGAAAGCCGAAAACAGTTGTAATTCTCGATAGTATTGTCCCCGCGCCATCACAACGGCGAGTTGGGGAGCATCAGGATACCGACACTTTAGCATTGAGGACCGTTCGAGAATCGATTGTAGGATTGGTGGGGGGGTGGGCAGAGGTTGAATTGGGGGCGCAAACAAAAAAAAAACAAAACAAAAAAAGAAAAAGCAAGCACATAAAAAAAAAAAAAAAA
>JANOUN010000009.1:0-8896 GCA_031416875.1 Planctomycetota bacterium
CAGTGGCCTGTCCCTGGGCTCTTGCGTCATCAACAAACGCTTGAACCGGACTTGAAACATGCGACAGGCATTTGGAGTGCGACGACTTGTCGCTGCTTTGCCTTTCCAACACGGCATGTTTGTCAATCGGCGCGGGAAAACAGGGAATATTCCATTTCAATTTCAGGTGAAGTCGGCCGAACAAACGAACTTTTTTCCCAGAGCCAAATTCCCTGAAAAAGAAAGCGGTGACGAGTCACCGCACTCCAAAGGTCGGCGACAATCAATTGCCTACGTATTCGTCATCGGCACGACTTCCTGCTGATAACCGTACGTCTGGCGCTGGAAGTCGGAATCCGCACCGACCATGATCGCGCCCAGCAGCGGGATCTGCAAGCTGCGCAGTGAATCGCGAGCCTGAGTGACATACTGCACGCGGCTGTAATCCTTGCGTGTCGCCAACAGCACGATGTCCGCGTTCTGTGCCAGCATGGATGGTTCCGCGACAAACAGCAGCGGCGAAGTATCAATGACAACAAAGTCGAAACGCGACTTCAATTGCTGAATCAGTCCGCGACCGCCGTCTACCGAAAGCAACTGGAGGACGCGCTGATCCACATTGCCGGCCCCGATGAACGTCAGTCCTGGAGCCTGCGTCTGCTGACGGATTTCATCCAGCGTCGCATCGCCGCGCAGAAGTTCACTGATTCCCGGCCCCTGCTGGCCACCGACCATCAAGTGAGCCGAAGGACGTCGCAGGTCACAGTCGACGAGCGCCACCCGCTTGCCGGTTCGCGCAAGACTGGCGGCCAACTGACATGAGACTGTGGTCTTGCCTTCATTGGCCGAAGCACCGACGATGAGAATCGATGCCGGACGAGCCGGATCGATATGTCGCATCAGGAACGTGCGCACCACGTCCATGGATTCAGTCACCGCGCGGTTCCATTCATCATAATCGACTTTGCCGGCAAAAATCCCCATCCCCAGCAGACCACCGCGATCCGGTGAAGGAATCGTTCCGATCAGCCGCAGACCGACTTCGCTGGAAATATCCGTCGCCGCACCAATGCGGTAAGAAAACCATTCAAACAGCGTAAAACCGCAGACGATGCATCCCAGCACACCAAGTCCGGCCAGTGTGGAAAGCTGTGTCTTTTTCTTGATCTCACGTTCTTCCGGAACATTGGCATCCTGAACGGAACTGATTCGATCCGGTGCGTTGAGTTCGACTTCCTGCTCACGAATCTGCTGGGCCAGTGATTCCCGCATTCTGACATCGGGATCAATCTCCCGCTGTTCACGCTCCAGATCGATCATCTGCAGATTCTTTTCGTTAAACAGCTTTTCCTGTTCAGCGATCTCAACAGCAACCGCATCGCGCAGCTTGGTCAGATAAGTGACGCGGGAAAACGGTGTCGTCGTACCTTCCGTACCGGAAGTCGTCGCGCCGCCCAACATCCTGCGGAGGAGCTTTTCCTGTTGACGCCACGCCAGAAGATCGGGATGGTTCGGATTCCGGGTGGTTGCTTCGAACTGCACAATCTTCTGACGAAGCAGAATCAGTTGTTGGCTGAAATCCAGGGCGCCACTGGAGGCTGAGGGCGCGCTACTTCGCGCTCCGCCACGAATGCTCAGCAGACCCGAATCCGTCCCTGTCAGCCCTCCGGATAAGCCCTGAGCCTGCAGTGCTTCTTCTGCGTGAATGGCACCGTTAAGTTCTCGAAGTTCTTTATCAAGGTCAGCAATTTTCTGCTGAATGCGCCCCTGATCGTGGATCAGCAGCTTTGGATCGACGCTTCCCAGATGGGTGGCGAGCCGTTCGATATTCGTCTGAGCGGCACGCACACGCTTATCGACGTCGCGGTGAGATTCTTCTGCTTTCCGAAGGTTTTCGATGCGCTTGTTGCGTTCGTTATAAACCACTTCGTTGAGGTAGGAATCTTTGACGGCATTGACGATCAATGCGAGGTCTTCAGGGTATTCGCCCTGCAGACTGATCTTCAGAAACTCGGGACTGATTTGTTCATCGACGTTCAGTTCCTTCATCAGCCATTCGACCGGATGAACGACGGTACTCATCGTGCGGCATTCGGCGACCTTCGGGTCACGCAACGCGGCTGTCAGGACGCCGCGGCTCTTGATGAATCCTTTTTGAGTATCTCGGTACGTCAGAAACTCGGTGCTGCGCTGTTTGGCATTTTCGAAGACAATGATCTGTTCGTATTGCTGAATCTTGAGGATGGCACTTGATTCGTACTTTGCCGGAACCATTTCCCACACAATTGCGCTCGCCAGCAACGCTGCGGGAACCGCCAGCACCAGTGCCGGCACCCAGCGACGTCGCAACGCCGTCAGAATGCCCATCGCAGTCAGCTCACGCCCCCTGGAATTTGTGCGGGGTGTGATGCCGTCGGGACGGCTGCTGATCCTCGGTGATCCGCCGACGGCATTGACGTTGCGAGTTTCCTGAGTCGTGGTCATCGTGGGTCTTTCCAGGCGGACACGGCAGAGCCATGAATCAGCAACGATCTCATTTGTTATGCCCGCTCGACAAAACGAACATCGTCACCGGAATCGAAACAGCTGGCCAGCGTCCGGGAACACCCCAAGCGCAGCGCAAGATCTGTTGCGATTCTCCGGAAACATAGCCTGCGATTTGCTGACTGGCATCAAAAGGCGAAACAATTGAGGCGAACAGTGAACATCGCGTGTTCATTAAACTCAACCAAACCCGGTTGAATCGATCGCCGCGATGACGCGGGTCGCAGCGAATGTCCTGAGTCAGGCAGCGGTGCTGCGTCCGCCGCTCAGTGCCATTGCGGCTCGATGCATATTGCCAGGTACACAGCAACAAAAATGTACCGGCAAGCTGACGCATGCCGCTCGCCGCAGGAGTCAGAATCTACTTCACATCCGGCAGCAACTTTTCCACCAACGGATTGATATCGTCCTTGTAGGTGAACGCTTCCTCTTTGCCATCGACCAGCAAACTGTCGTCGAAGCGTTTGAGTAGCTTTCCGTCCGAGCCGTAGACATAGGCTGCAGGAATGGACGACAATTCCAGGGACTGAAAGACTTCGTCTGATGGCATTGTGGAGAGGATATTTGTGCAGGTGGCTTTATGCTTCTGCAGGAATTCCTCGACTTTCTTTGCGTACGTTGCCGCTGGCCTGGACTTGATCCCTACGTAGTCCACGTTGAAGCTGATGCAGACAACTTTCGCGCCGTGCTTCTGGTGCATTTCAACCAGATGAGGAAACTCAGTCATACACGGCAGGCAGGACGTTGACCAGATGTCGATGACGACGATCTTGCCTGCATTCTTCGCAACAAGTGCTTCGACATCTTTCCATGTCCCAGCGGTGAGCTTGACGCTGGGATCATCCACCTTCGACGTTTCAACCACAGGTTTCTCATCGGCAGATACGCCTGCCAGCAGCCGACCGGCTGCCAACAGCAATGAAAACACCAGAACCAGGGACGTGAATCGGAGCATGACGGGCCTCGTTCGAGCAGTTGAATCGATAAACAAGCTATTTCACAGACGCATCACTGATTGATTTCAACTGCGCCAACAGGGAATTTTCGTACGATCGATCGACATTCGATTGTTCCAGCGTATGCGTCAGCAGAATGGCGGATTCATCTTCACACCTTGTGACATCGCCCGCATCGGTCACAGTAAAAAATACGCCATCAGTGGATTGCACGTCTGCCAGATCCCTCACACGGCAAACGGCGATACGGCCAGCTTCACCGGTTTCTCCCGCGGCGTTTCTGAAATGGATTGTTCCATTCTGCATGATCTGAACGTTCGTCGCGCCTTCCGGCAACGGCGTTGATTCCGCAGAAGCCATCTCTTCACGGCTGGTGACGATTCCAAGTCGGCGATCCGCCAGCATTTGAAAGTCGCCGCGACGAGTCAATCGATTGCCTTCCAGACAGAACATCGTCGAACTCTCCTGCGGCAATGCAACATGCGTCGCCATCGGAGAAGCGATCAACCTGCCGGATTCAAAGCTGCGAAAAATTGTCACTGGTGCGCTGCGTCGTTTGTCTGGTGTCCATGATTCAGGATCGGGGATTGCTTCCGGTAACACAACCATCCGACGAAATCCCAGTGAGTACGCGGAGCGAAGATTCGTTTCCACTATTCGAACAGCGATATCGCCAGCCTGCTCCGGCCTGGAAGGCAGTGGCTCTGCCAGCACGGTATGAGACAGCGACGGTAGTGACGGCATCCACGATGCAGAAAGGCTGGCTCCAATCCCGTTTGATGTGAGGCGTTTCTGTTCCAGAATAAAAGTGATCTCATCCAGGCTCATTTCTGCATACGTCTCGCCCCAGATCTCGGCGGCGACTGCATCTGTGTTTGGAAAGTGCTGCTGAATCAGGTTGCGAATGGCCCTCCGATGTTCATCACCGGAGACACCTGGTTCCATCAGCTCAGCCGTGCGAAACGCTGGGTTCTCCATTGCAGTGGAGTGGCTGATAAAGGCAATCGGCTTGGAATCATCCGCTGCGGTTGAATCCACTGGAATGTCCCCGCGAGGTCTCTGGTCGGCAATGCGCCCGGGATTTGACTTTTCACTCACGCCCGTCGCCTCGGCCGTTGTGAACGGAACGCTGTGTCCGGCGAATAATCCGATTGAAAAAAACAGGGCCGCAACAATTGCTGCCGTGATCCATTTTGCCATCGATCGCCTCCATGATCCGATGAGAACCGAGCGAAGAGAATTCATCGTTCGCCGCTGGCCGCAACTTCCCTGCGGGCCACTTCAACACGGAATCTAGCAATCCGCCCACGTTATGTCTTCAGAGAAATTGTAGATTTTCGCGATCGGAAGGGCGAACCTGTCGTTGACGACCGGGCTCTTCACAGGTACGCTCCTCCCCTGCCAGTGACATTTCTGGCGAATGAAATTCCTCAAACCGAATATTGCGACAAATGACCTTCCTGCTTTCAAGCCTGAGCCTCCTACTGCTTCCTGTGTGAAGCCCGCCTCAGGTACGTCATGCAGTATGACCGACTTTTCCAGCCCTGAGGATTCCTCAGGGCTTTTTTGTTGGCTGGAAAAGGGAGCAGTTTGAAAAAGGGTCAGGAACCAATAGTGCAGAGCACCCTCCGGGCCATTTGGCTATTGGTTCCTGACCACTTTTCCAAACCCTTTTTCAAACCTGACCCTTCATTTCCCGTAATTCCTCCGCATGGAGAAAGACCGATGACCGGCGACCAGATTATTATCTTTGACACGACACTGCGCGATGGCGAACAGTCGCCCGGCTGCAGCATGAACACACGGGAAAAACTGGAGGTGGCCCGAGCCCTCGTGGATCTGGGTGTGGATGTGATCGAAGCCGGATTTCCCATCGCCTCTCCCGGCGACTTCGAAGCCGTCTCTCAGATTGCCGCGAAATTCGGTGATCGCACCACGATCTGTGCCTTGGCTCGCAGCCGCGAAGACGACATCAGCCGCGCCAAGGCGGCACTGGTGTCGGCGGAAAAACGCCGCATCCACGTGTTCCTGGCCACCAGCGCGATTCATCGTGAGTTCAAACTCCGGATGGACAAACAGCAAATCATCGAACGCGCAATCTCGTCCGTAAAGCTGGCGAAGGAGTTCTGTGACGACATTGAGTTCTCTCCGGAAGATGCGGCCCGCACCGAGCTGGATTTTCTTTGTGAAGTCGTGGAAAAGACGATCGACGCGGGTGCCACGACCGTCAATATCCCGGACACCGTCGGATACGCCACGCCGAATCATTACTTCAAAGTGATTTCGTATCTGAAGCAGCACGTTCCCAATATCTCAAAGGCCATCATCAGCGCGCATTGTCACGACGATCTGGGCCTTGCGGTGGCCAACAGTCTGTCAGCGATGGAAGCCGGAGCGAGGCAGATTGAATGCACGATCAACGGACTGGGCGAACGCGCGGGCAACGCGGCGCTGGAGGAGATCGTGATGGCGATTCGCACACGGGCGGACTATTACGGCGTTTATACGAACATCAACACGCAGCGGCTGTATCCGACCAGTCATCTGGTGTCATCGATTACGGGCATGAAGGTCCAGCGCAACAAAGCGATCGTCGGGCAGAACGCGTTTGCGCATGAGGCAGGCATCCATCAACACGGCATGCTGCAGGAACGCTCCACGTACGAAATTATGAAGCCGGAAGATGTGGGCTATGTCGGCCAGAACCTTGTGCTCGGCAAACACAGTGGTCGCCATGCGTTCCGTGACCGCGTCGTTCAGCTCGGCTTTCCCCTTGACGATGCGGCCCTGCAACGGGCGTTCGACGACTTCATCGTGCTGGCCGACAAGAAGAAAGAGGTCTTCGATTCTGACATCGTCGCGTTGATCGAAAATCGCATGGCCGATGCCGTGGATCGCTGGAAGCTGGTGAGTTTCCATACATCCGCTGGTTCGTCCGCCATTCCCACGGCGACGCTGGAATTGCAATGCGAAGACCAGCCGATGCTGTGCGACGCAGCCATCGGCGACGGTCCAATCGATGCCGTATTCAAGGCCATGGAACGTATCATGGACCTCACCGCAAAGCTCGATGAATTCGATGTGCGCAGCGTTTCGGAAGGCAAGGATGCACTCGGCGAAGTCCGTGTCACGATCACGATCAACGGTCGTCGCTATCAGGGAAAGGGTGTCAGCACCGACATCATCGAAGCCGCCGCTCATGCATATCTGAAAGCCCTGAATAAAGCGGACCATGATCGACAGAACGCGACCGATTCGACGGAGACCAGAGTGACACCGCAGCCATAGCCAACACGGGGTAAGCTTCCAGCTTGCCGGATTCGCAGGAACCAACAGTGATTTAAGCCGGCGAGCGGCAACCCGCATTCTCCGGGGAAATCACATTCCAGCATTGCCAGACCCAGAAGATCCCCCGAGAATGTGATTGCCCAGGAGTCTGTCTCGATACACAAAAACCGTGAGCGGCAAGGCGCTAGCGGTCTGTTGATTTAGTGATTTTTGGGGCTCATGATCATACCAACCCGAAGCGGCAGCGAGGAATTCAGCCGTTTGTGCCTCGCTGACGCTTCGGGTTGGTATTAAATCAACACCTCGCTAGCCGCGGGTAATTCGCCTGCTCACAAGAACAGCGGTAATCAGACAGACTCCTGGTGCACCCCGGCCACCCAAAAATGAAGATTTGAAAGAGCGCTGGTGCATCCGCAAAAACCACTGAGGACGATCGAAATGCTGTCACGGATCAAACGCTGCACGGTTGCTTTGACTGCGACAATCACTGTCGCGCTGCTTGCCACACCACACCCCTGCCATGCGGATGAAAAGCTGGATGCCGCTGTCCGACAATCTCTCGATTATCTTGCATCGTTGCAGAAACGACAGGGGTATTGGGAAGCAAATCAGGGGCAATACAAAGTTGCGATGACCGCTCTGGTCGGCACGGCGATGTTAGCGGAAGGTTCAACCACCACCAGCGGACGGTATTCGAAAGAGATCCGCCTGGCGGTTGATTATATTCTGTCCATGAGTCGTCCGAATGGGCTCATCGGCTTTCGCGAAGACTATCACTACACATATGGTCATGGCTTCTCGATGCTCTTCCTGAGCCAGGTCTATGGCGAGGAAGAAGACGAGCAGCGCCGTGAAGAAATCCGCGAAGTTCTCACCCTGGCCGTACAGTTTTGTGCAGACGCTCAGACCAGCAAGGGCGGCTGGGGATATGTGTCTGCGAAGGAAGGCAGCGACTTCGACGAGGGTTCGACATGCATCACTCAGGTGCAGGGTCTGCGTGCCTGTCGCAATGCCGGAATTCCTGTCTCAAAAGAGATCATCGACCGGGCGAAAGTTTACATCGACGAATGCACAGATTCCGACGGCGGCGTGCAGTACAGTATTCGCGGAGGCGGCGCAAGACCACCAATCACCGCCGCCGCCCTGGCCGCCATGTTTAACGCGGGCGAATATGATACGGACCTCACGAAGCGGATGCGAGAATACTGCAAGCGGACAATCTGGCCTGAAAAGTCGATTGCATCCAGCAACGGCCATTGGCACTACATGCACTTCTATTTCTCGCAGGTCGTCTATCGCACAGGCGGTGATGAATGGGCAAAGTACCGCGATGAATTGAACCGCAAACTGCTCCAGGAAATGCAGTCCGGCGGCGGCTGGGCCGATCCACAAGTGGGCACCGTCTACGTCACATCGCTCAACTGCATCATGCTGCAACTCGATAAAGGCTTCCTGCCAATTTATCAGCGGTGAACCTGCCATTCAAGATAGCGGCTGATACTGTCTACGTGACTTCCATTGAAAGCTCGGGCTCAACGTTCCTGTCACGACAGTCGCCCCGAAAACAGAAAAGGAACTCACACTCCAATTCGGAAACCCCATGAGAACGCTGCGGTTTCTAATATCTCGTGACGAAAACGTGAGTCTGCAAAGGGCTGCGGAAATCGGCGTTGAAAAGAAAGAAGATGTTGGTATCTCTTTCCTCAAGGAATGGTCGCCAGTGACGCCGTCTCATTCGATAAGATGAGGATTGTGTGATATCTTCGAGCACAATTGTGACATTCACACTGCGGAGAGCGCCCAGTCAACAAGACGCAGCCGTTGAGTTCCGGCCCACGCCTTCATTACGAGAGAAATGCGAATTGGTCTCAAGCAATCCGATTTCAGAACTCTATGAGGAAGTCACCCGAGCAGCGCTTCTGGGCCTTGGGGTGAATCTGTTGCTGGGCGTTATCAAGCTCGCCGGGGGAATCATCGGGAATTCGTTTGCCCTGATCGCGGATGCGGTCAATTCAATTGGCGACGTCGTGACAACCATCGTAGTGCTTTTTGCACTCCGGGTTGCTCAGCGTCCTGCCGATGCCGAACATCCCTATGGCCACACCCGAGCGGAAGGAATCGCGGCCTCA
>JANOUN010000010.1:0-16409 GCA_031416875.1 Planctomycetota bacterium
GGCCGTCAGCGATTCCGGATGTCCGGCTCCGACAAAGCCTCCACAGGCGACTGTCATTCCATTCCGAATGTGCATAACCGCATCGTCTGCCGAACAAAGTTTGGCGTGCAGCGGAGTTTGAGTCTGTGGATCTGTGGGCATAGAGTGGGTTCGAACGAGCGGAATGGCGATGGCGAATTGTTGATTGAACGTGGGATAAGCTTCCAGCTTGTCAGGTTTCTCAAAAAAAAAGTCCTGACTTTTCATATAGTGAAGGCAAACTGGAAGCTTATCCCGCCTGCTCGCAACAGACCATTAGTTCTATCCCCACCAGCCGCCGTTGACATGCAGTGTCTGACCGGTGACGTAAGACGACAGATCGCTGCACAGATACAGAATGACGGAAGCGATTTCGTCCGGATCGCCAAATCGCTTCATGGGAATCTGCGCCAGCATCTGCTCGCGGGCTGCTTCCGGTATGGAGGCCCCCATTTCCGTCAGCACAACTCCGGGAGCGACGGCGTTCACATTGATCCGCCGTGATGCCAGTTCACGACTGAGGACTTTGGTGAAGGCAATCACGCCGGCCTTCGCGGAAGAATAATTCGCCTGTCCGAAGAACCCGATCACTCCGGAAATCGAAGCCATATTCACAATGCGACCGCCGTCCTGCAGAAACGGCAATACAGTTTGACTGACTTTGAAGACTGCCGACAGATTTGTATCCACGACGGCATCCCATTCTTCATCCGTCAGGTTTTTCACAGATCGATCACGCAGAATAGCAGCGTTGTTCACAAGAAAATCAATGCGTCCGAATTTCGCATTCACCGCTTCAAAGAACGCGGTCATGTCTGCGCGATTGCGAACATCTGCCGCCATGACCAGACCTGCGTCGCCCCATTCGTTCGCTGAATCTTCAGCCCTTTGGCGACACACGCCGGCAGCGTCGTCAAAATAATTCACCGCAATCTTTGCCCCTGCGCGCAACAGCATCGTGGCTGTCGCTTTGCCGAGCCCTTGAATGCCGCCAGTGATCACAGCCACTTTGCCGGTCAGGTCGATTGAGATCATTTGCATATTCCTCTGTGACAGAAGCTTGATTTTCCGAGTCGAGTAATACCATGAACTCGACTCGGAGAGTCAAGCTACTGAGCCTTGCTTCCAACTCATCGCGGCGAATGATAGCGTATCCCGCGCAACGACTCATTCCCTCCCGCCAACATGCCTGCCGTTGAGACTGCTATGCTGTTTACCTCCGTCGATTTTCAAAAGCCCGGCAAACAGCCGGGATTCATGCAGGTGCCGTATTCGCACAATCTGGGTGGCTGGGCCAACGTAATGATTCCCATCACCACCGTGGCCAATGGCAGCGGTCCGACGGTCTTGATTCTTGGCGGAAATCACGGAGACGAATATCAGGGCCAGGTCGCTGCAATGAAACTCGCACGGGAACTGACACCGGACATGGTCACCGGTCGCATCATCCTGATTCCGTCGCTCAATTTTCCGGCCGCTCGCGCGGCGACGCGCCTGTCGCCCCTGGACGGGATGAATATGAATCGTGCGTTCCCGGGTGAACCGGAAGGCAGCGTGACGAGCCAGGTCGCGTACTTTCTGACGACGGTGCTGTTCCCACTGAGTGACGTGGTGATCGATATCCATTCCGGCGGGCGCAGCATGGAATTCGTGCCCTGCGCGCACATGCATCTCGTTTCAGACCTGGAACAACGTCGAAACATGCTGGCGGCCATGCTCGCATGGAACACCGATTTTGCATTTTTGTACGCTGACATTGCGGGCAGCGGACTACTTCCTGTCGAAGCGGAGAATCAGGGCAAACTTGTTGTGACCACGGAATTGGGCGGCGGTGAATGCATTCCTGCCAGTGTCCATCGGATCGCGCAGAGCGGCCTGAGAAACGTGCTCATTCATGTGGGAGCGTTGCGAGGACAGGAACAAACACGCGAGAGTCTCGGCAAAGCTCCGACAATTCTGACACAAGCGTTGAACCGTGAAGACTATCTGCTCGCCCCGGAATCCGGCGTGTTTGAAGTCTGTATCGAGCTGGGTGAACATGTGCAGAAAGGCGACACCGTCGGTCACATCCATCATCTGGAACGTCCCGATCGACAACCGGAAACCATTGTCGCTCAAAGCAACGGGTATTTCGTCACGATGCGAGCCCCCTGTCTCACACAGCAGGGCGATTGCGTCGCCGTGATTGCGAAACAGATGAGTCTCGATGAAGTTCACAACGCATGACGACTTCGGTAGGTCCTTTCTGCCGGAAAGGACTTTCGCCGAAAGGCGAACCCTGTTGGGGCGGACGTCCGCGCAACGTCGTGGCGTTGTGTTGGAATCACTTTGTTTGGTCGTTGTTGCGACACGTCGCAAAGTCCAGCCCGGCAGGCTGGACCTACTTGGCAAACCACTTGGTACGCCTTACTGTTTGCGACACCAACATCGACAATTCTTAAAGTTAATCTGAGTTTCTCTGCCCGTCCGGAACGGAAATGTCATGCCGCGAATCCTTATTGCCGAATGTAAACAGGAAGTCTCCACCTTTAATCCGCACCTCAGCGGTTATGGGGATTTCGGAATTCGACATGGGCGTGAACTGATCGATTATCATCGCACCGTACGAAACGAGATCGGCGGTGCGCTGACGGTCTTTGATGCCGCAGCTGATGTGGAAATTGTCCCTGCCTACAGCGCATTCTTTATTTCCTCCGGCGGCACACTGGCCAGGGCGGCGTGGGAACGAATTGCTGGCGAATTTCTGGACGCGATCCGGGCTGCTCCGCCGGTTGATGGCGTTTACTTCTGTATGCACGGGGCCATGGCCAGCGAGGAAGAACTTGATCCCGAAGGCTGGTTGCTGGCAGAAACACGCAAAATTCTTGGCCAGGAAATTCCGATTGTGGTTTCACTGGACCTGCACGGAATTCTGACAGACCGTATGCTGGAACACAGCGATGCCATCGTCGCTTACCACACCTATCCGCATGTGGATTTCTTCGAGACGGGCGAACGCGCTGCACGTCTGCTGCTGAAGATTCTCGCGGGCGAAGTCAAACCGGTGACGGCGAAAGTGGCAATCCCGGCTCTCGTGCGTGGCGATGAACTGATCACGGCGACCGGACGCTTCGGTGAATGTATCCGCATGGCGCAGTCGGCTGAGACCGGTCCGCGCGGGCTGTCAGCGGGCATGTTTATCGGCAATCCTTTTACCGACGTCCCGGCACTGCAGACTTATAGTTTTGTCGTGACCGATAACGATGTTGAACTTGCGAAACGCGAAGCATTGCTCATCGCGGCGAAGTTCTGGGAGAACCATGCCGTCATGCAGGTGCCGCTCGTCAGTCTCGACGAAATGGCCCGACTTACGCTGGCACATGCACGAGGCACAATGGCACTGGTGGATGCTGCCGACGCGACAAGTTCGGGTGCTTCGGGCGACAGCAATGCGATTTTGCGGAAGCTGATGGAGACGGGTTACACTGGCCGCACACTGTTGCCCATCGTTGATGCGGCCGCCGTGAAGGTGGCCTTCGCAGCGGGAATCGGTGCCAGAATTGAGACGACGGTCGGCGGCACGCGCGATCCCGGACGTTTCCAACCGCTGGGCATCACAGCAACGGTGCGACTGCTTTCCGACGGTCGATTTCGGAGTGAATCCTTTGGAGAAGAATGGCTGGCTGGCCCCACGGCCGTGCTGGAAGCAGACAACTTCACGATTGTCGTCAGCAGCAATCCTGTCAATCTTTATGATCGATCGTTCTACTTTGCGCACGGCCGGAATCCACAGAACTTCGATGCGGTCGTGGTCAAATCCCCGCATTGTCAGCACCACATGTACGCCGACTGGTGTGCAGGAATGATACACGTGGATGCACCAGGTTCATCGAGCGCCAATCTGTCGTATCTTGGCCACACGCGCTGTCCGCGGCCGATATTTCCGCTGGACAGGAATGCTGAATTCCTGTCGGAAGCGAAAATCTTCATGAGACGGTGATGTCACGCATCTCGCACAGTCGTTACGACCGGATTGTTGAGTCTTCGGCTTTGGTGACAAAACGAAACACCGCGGCGACTCAAGGGAAAACTGCAACCTAGCTTTGAGGCGGTCGCCGGTGCTTTGTCACCCTGGTGCTCTGTCAACAATGAAACGAGGGGTTGTGGCTTGGAAAAGGGGTCAGGAACCAATAGTGCGCAGCACCCTTCGGGCCATTTGGCTATTGGTTCCTGACCCCTTTTCCAAGCCTTGACAGAGCACTGGCATCCACCTTGTCAGAATTCCGATTGATTTCACCCACTCCAGCCATGACAAGATTTCAGACCAGACACCTTCGAATGGAACACGCACGACTCTCTGCGTCCTCAAGCTGTTGCTGTCAGGACTGCTATTCGCCAGAACCTGGTGGGACAAGTCCTGTGCGCACGCAGCGGAACCCCACATGATTGCTGGCCGTGCGAACTTCACCCTTGCCGCGTGTGCCAACCATGTAGCGCGTGCAATACAAATCTGTGCACAGGAATGAACCGCCGCGATGGACTCGTTTTTTCTCCGTCGGTTCCGCTGGATCGAAAGGTGCATCCGGGCCCTGCGGATTGCGAGCCACGCCGCCTGCGGCTGCCAGTGTTTCATAGTAGTCGTGGCGATACCAGTCGCTCGTGCATTCCCAGACATTGCCGGCGACATCGTAGAGCCCAAATGGATTTGGAGCATACTGCTTGACGGGCGCGATGCCCTTGAACCCATCGGTGCCAATATCGCCCCCCTGAACGGGGAATTCGCCTTGGTAGATGTTGGCCTGAAACTTACCGTTTGGCGTCAGTTCATTGCCCCAGGCGTAGAGTTCACCTGCCTTGCCACCACGCGCTGCAAATTCCCATTCTGCTTCGGTCGGCAATCGTTTGCCAGCCCAGGTCGCGTAGGCCGCCGCATCTTCGTAAGCAATTTGCACGACCGGATAGTTCTCACGCCCGGTGAGATCATTTTCCGGTCCGGTCGGATGTCGCCAGTCCGCTCCGGCGACGTAGCTCCACCATTGAAAATAATTGTTTAATGCGACAGGCTGCAGTGTCGGAGCAAAGACGGTGGAGCCCGCGATGAGATTTTCGGGCGGCGCGGTGGGAAATTCTTCCTGCGTCGGCTTCTGCTCGGCAACTGTCACATAGCCTGTGGCTGTGACAAATTTCGCATATTGCTCGTTTGTCACTTCTGTCGCATCCATCCAGAAACCATCCACCGCAACACGATGGATCGGTAGCGCGTCACGTGTCACTCCCGGCAGACTGCACAACGATTCGGATTCCGCGTCACTCCCCATCGAGAACTCCCCGCCTGGAATCCATACCATGCCTTCAGAAGCGGGACCTGGTGCTGGAGACTTGTCGGTAGCGGTCGAAGCGAAAGGGGACTCAGGCAGCGCTTTCTCGTTCTTTTGAGCGACAGCTGCGGATTTGAGTGCGTGTACTTGAGTTGATGCGGAGTTGGCCGCAAGAAAAGCAACCACCGCCGCGATCAGTGCCATGCAGCCAAAAAGGAACTTCCAACTGATCGCCGTCGATCTGTGTTCGTCGTGAACTTTTCGATGCTGCGGGTTCATAGTCTCATTTCCCGGAACATGTTTTTCGACAGCCTATGGACGTATCCAACCGCGTCAAGAGACGCGCACATTACAATCGCTGTTTCTCAACAGTATGAGAAGGGGGAAGGCGTGTTTGGACGCGTGGTTCCGAAAAATTCCTTCGGCGCTGCCGGCTTTGGTGCCTGGCAGGTCGGCGTTCGCTGGAGCTATCTCAACCTGATTGACAAGGCAATCGACGGGGGAAAAGTCGTCGATATGATGGCCGGCCTGCACTGGTTTCTGAATCCCAACATGAAGATCCAGTGGAACTACACACTGGCTCAGCGCGATGGCCAGCAGGGCAAGGGGAACGGTCACTTCGACGGCTTGGTCAGCGTAAACGTGATCTTTTCGATCGTACCGGTGAACGCAAACGGCGTCTTGTAATCGGGTGAAACCGGCGTGATCGAATCGCGGCCGACTTCGAACGGTTCCAGACCGTGACGAAATGCCGACCGCTTCAGTTGGCCCTCGCCGGCGGGCTTTCCGTTCACGAATAGTTTGAGCATGCCACCACCATCTTTCGAGCCGTCCGGTATGAATTCGGTCTTCAGCGTCACCTTACCTTCGGGCAGCGATTCCGTGCCGCGGATGGTCGCATCTGCAACTTCGAAGAACGTGTATCTAAACACCGGCTTGCCGCTCTTCACATAGAGCGACCATCCGGCCGAAAACGCTCCGGCACATGTGACGACACCCTCCGCCCCTCGTTTTGGAATTTTCAACTCTGCGGAGGTGGTGTGGCCCCGTGAGAAGAGTTGCGGGCCGATCGGTTCCGGCAACCATACGTTGTTGCCGAAATACGTCCAACTGGTTTTTGGTTCGCCGGAGATCCTCAAGCTCGGGTCCATTCGTTCAGAGAAACGCGGATCGAGTGGGAAGACGCCGTACTTCTTCGCTTCCTCCAGGAACACGGCTTTGAGTTCGTTGAGTTTCTCGGGCATCATTGTGGCCTTGTCAACGGCCTGGCTGAAGTCCTCGTCGATGTTGTACAGCTCCCACGGAGCTGTCAGGAATCCGTCGCCGCGTCCGGCAGTTTCCCACGGCAGCCCGTACGCGCTGCAAGCCACCCAACCGTCATGGTAAATCGCCCGGTTCGTGGCCAGTTCAAAGTACTGCGTCGTCCGCTGGTCCCTGGCTTTGGCGTCGTCGAACGAATAGACCATCGACACGCCCTCAATCGGCTTCTGAACAATGCCGTTGACGATTTTCGGCTCGGGGATCTTGCAGGCTTCCAGGATCGTCGGCACCACGTCGATGACGTGATGGAACTGATTGCGGATCTCGCCCCTGGCCTTCATGCCCTTCGGCCAGTGTACAATTAGAGGGTTCCGCGTGCCGCCAAAATGGCTGGCAACCTGTTTGGTCCACTGGAACGGAGCGTTCATCGCCCAGGCCCAACCGACCGGTACATGCGGCTCGCTGGTCGGCCCGCCGATTTCGTCGATTCGCTTCATCGTGCTCTCAAGGCCGAGTTGCACGCCAATCAGGCTGGCAATCTCACTGAAGGTGCCTTCCAGCCCGCCTTCGGCGCTCGCGCCGTTGTCGCCGACGACGTACAGGACGAGTGTGTTGTCCAGTTCGCCGGATGCCTCCAGGCTATCGATCAGCCGGCCCACTTCCTGGTCGGTGTACGCCATGTAGGCGGCATAGTTTTCCATCAGCCGGGTGTAGACTTTCTTTGCATCGACCGACTGGTGTTCCCAGGCAGGGATTTCGGTGGGGCGTGGCGTGAGCTTCGTACCTTCGGGAATGATGGCCATTTCAAGTTGTTTCGCATGAGTCAGTTCACGTTGTTTGTCCCAACCGTAGTCAAACTTGCCAGCAAATTTATCTCGCCATTCCTTCGTAGCATGGTGCGGCGCATGCACGCCCGAGGTGCTGAAATAGTTGAACCACGGCTTGTCCGGGTTGGGGGCCCGAATGTTGCGAGTCCAGGCGATCGCTTCGTCCGTCATATCAGCGGTAAAGTGATAGCCTTCTTCGGGAGTCTTCGGTTGCGGGACCCATGTCGTGTTTCGATAGATAGTCGGATAATACTGGTGAGTCTCGCCCTGATTGAAGCCGTAGAAATAATCGAACCCGAGTCCCGTCGGCCAGCGGTCGAATGGACCAGATGGGCTGATGTCCGGTTCCGGCGTGTTGTGCCATTTTCCGAACATGCCGGTGGCGTATCCGTTGTCCCGCAATGTCTGGGAGACCAGCGCAGTACTCTTTGGGATGATGCCTGTGTAGCCGGGGTAACCGGTCCCCATCTCGATGATGACACCCGTGCTGACGGAGTGATGGTTACGCCCGGCAAGTAACGCGCCTCGCGTCGGGCTGCAGAGCGCGGTCGTGTGGAACCGGGTGTACTTCAGCCCGTTGTTCGCAAGTTTGTCCATGTGTGGCGTCGGCACAGGCCCGCCGTAGGTGGAACACATACCGAAGCCAACATCATCAAGCAGGATCAGCAAAACGTTAGGGCTGCCTTTCGCGGCAGTCACTGGCAGCGGAAAACTGGGAGTCGAGTCTTTATAGGTCTCGCCGATTTCCCCTTTGAACTCGGGGTCGGGCTTGGGTAGAACCTCTTGCGACTGAGCGGCAGATGCCAATGCCATTCCAAGCACAAGGCTGATCATGGCGAAACGGTTTTTCATGGCGAAACGGTTTTCTGTTTTCATTGTTTTATTCCACACGACAGATTTGCCCTGCCTGGGCTGACCCTCACTTCATTCTTTATGCTGCGCGGCAACGGTCGCGATAGATTATCTGCCTGCAATTGGATGAACAACTGAGTCGGCTGTGACTGCATTTATGCCGGATCTCGCTCGATTTCGAAGTTGGCGTTCGAGTCGGCTGGGATCTGAATGGGAATGAGATGGTCGCGAATTCCTTGAATGCGCTCAACGCCGGAACAGGCGGAACAGGGCCGGTGGCGGCAAGATACGGTTCTATCGCGGAGTTCATTGAGTGCAGAGCTTTCAAAGGCACACTTTAGCCCGTACAAACTGGCAATCCAATCAGCATTGTCACAGTGACAAGGAACAACAGCAACGCAATTCCCCCCAGATCGACTCGCACACGTCGCACGGTAAACGTCCCCGTGATGCCGCCAAAAAACAGCACCGAGGCAAACATCAGTGTTAGCGAGACGTAGCGGCTGGAGGCGTCCCCGGCCTTCTGCGCCGCCGTATGTGATTCGCCGGCCTGCGAATCGCAGGCGCTTGGCATTCACTTCTTCGGTGAGGACATATTCGGGCCTCTGAAGCCCGACAATCGTGTCTTCCGCCGCCTGCCGCTCGGCCGTATCGGCCGCTGCCTGTTCGGTGCTTCTCAAGCCTCCCCATTCACTTGCCTGATAACCACACCAGGTCGACGCGAGCGTAGCCAGCGACAGAATGATGGCGACCGCCAACTCCAGCTTGCCGCGACCGCGATCCTTCTCGACGGCTACTATGATCCGGTGCAGCAGCGTCTCGGTGTTCGGCTTTTCGGTGGAGGTGGGATTGGTCGTCATCGGTTGCATGTTGTTTCTTATTCGTTCAATTCAACTGGATGAAGTACCAAAGCGCCGGCGGAACCTGTGACGCCGAATTTGCCATGGATGTTGGCATCGCGTTTGAATTGTGCATCTAACAGCACAGGAACGCAACCAGGAAAGGCGCCGACAGCAGGCCGAAATAGATCAGCTCAGCGTCCATTGAGGAATCCTGATTTCCGAGGCGTCTGTTTTTTCCGGCATTGGTTCTGCGACAAGTGTGACTTCATTCGCAACGAAGCCAAAGACTTCGAAAACCGCTTCCAGACGCTGAGAGTCGAAAGGGGGTACGCCGTAAGTAAAGCTTTGCTGCTGCGATCGCGTTGATCGTCTGAATCAGCGTACTGTTTCCGTCCGATTCGACGAGAAGGACCACCGCTGAACTGTCATCGAGGCCGGATGCGTTTGCAAGCACGACCTGAGGATACCACGCTGGTGACAACTCGTTGAACTGGAAGGCACCCTGATAAACCTTCGTGGACACACCGGCCTCAGCCGGATCGAACGCCTGCCGCTTGTCCATCCATTTGAGCGTGAGGACACCGGTGAATTCGAATGTTTCCTTTTCCTCATCAATCTTGTGGATATCCTGTAGTTGAAATGCCGTATGCACCTTCACCGTGCCGTCGCCGGGCGGCGGCCCGCGTGATTCACGATCGAACGTGTTGTTTACTCGCTGGCTTTGTTGTTGCGCATCGCCGCTTCGAGTTTCTTGATGTCCTCGGGCGAAAGTTTTGGGCGATCGACCTTGATCGTCAGCTTGTTCAGCTTCGCCGTAAGGGCGAACGGCGGATCGTAGTCCGCATCGTTCACGCCGGTCAGCGTGGCGGTTGGGTGCCGGATGAAACGACGGAGATAACCAGAATTATACCGAACCCAAGGGAGACGAGTCTTTTCATCCGTATGGCCTCAAAAAAAGATGCGCAGCCATGCGCCGAAACAGAAACCGGCTCCTCGCCGATTGGTCAGTCTGAATCTGGAGCATTGCCCGTTGTGGACGCAATCATTGCACGCAATCGCACCATTGCTCGACAGTTCGTATGGACGACTGAGGTATCGTAATCACCTGCTTGCGGGTTTTCCACAAACCCGCACACTAAGCCGAGAGATTTCTTCGGACCTCTATTTGTCGTAAGTAGCGGAACCCATCCACGTCGGCCGCAGCTTGTCATCGAGCTTTTCTGATTTCCAGAACCGCACATGGTGCCGCTGCCGCGGATCGTCGCCGACCGGCTGTTCGAATGCCAGGTCTTCCTTGCGCCCCCAGAAAAACAGGTTACTGACCGGAGCTTTTTCATCCGGGCGTTCCAACACAGTGTCAGCAGCGATCTTGAGGTCGCTCTTCAGTCCCAGCGAATCGGCAACAAACCAACCTGCGGCAAGCATGGCTTTTTTCAGATCGGCTTCGGTTCCTGCGAGTGCGACATTAATGGGATCTCCCGGATGATCATCCCCGGTGGTTGTAATTCCCGGAGTGTCGTCGATCGCCGGATGCCGGTGCTCGTACTCAACCCAGCCCGCCGGCACGATGACGTACGCGATCATCATATACGCCGCAATGATCCCTGCGATCACCAGCGCAGCTCGCTTGCCTCGGCTTGCCCGATTTCCGGACGGTGACCTTTCGGACGGAGTTGGCCGATGGCCAGACTGACCTCTCGTCATTTGATTACCTGATTTCTGGATTGTTCATGAGCAAACTTCGATGCGGCGATTCGGCAACAGAACGTGAACCACGATCACCTTGAGAAGCCGAGTTTTCGCAGGATCGGGCCCGCGAGCAACTTAATCGCCGCCCCGACAGGATAACAGTGGAGACAGACTGATGGAAGAAGTCACCCCTGGCGTGATCAGCGATTGTCGCGGGTGACTTCACATCTCTGAAGGTGCTCTATCCGCGTGTGCCGCGGAACAGAAGAGCACGAAACAGTAGTGTGACTTCCGCCGGTGAACGAAAACTCCGACGTATCGATCGAGTCACTGCTGCCGGATGCATCCGAGTCGCCCGCACCTGATCGATTGCATCCGGACGACGTTCTTTCCGGTTCCGTCGTTTCGATTTTGATCCATTCAAAACCGCCAGCCGAGACCGACATTTGAAAAGAAGTTCGGTGCGTCTTCTGTGACGCCCCAACCAACCCGCACGCCCAGTTCGAGATTCTCAGTGAGCAGACAATGCGCACCGGGGCTGAAGAAGGATCGAACCACGTCTTGCTTGGCTCCGTCGGAAATTATGCTGAAATACTCGGCGTGTACATGCCACTGCTCGCTGAGCGGAACACGGACCACGACCGACGGAGCCCATTGGTTGAACGTGTCTTCTGCTCCATGTTCGGTGCCGTAGCGCATTGAGGAATCCAGCCGTCAGCGATTGGGCAGCTCCCAGCCAAATGTATACGCCGCGACAACATCCGTCGCCGGAGCCTCGCCGAGCGTGGGCGTATAGCCCTGCAGGATAATCGCACTGCGAGGCAGCCAATCGTTCTGTTCGGTCACGGACGCCTTAAGGCCATACAAGACCTGCGACTCACGTTCGGTGCCGCCGCCGCCAGACCCCTCCGATACTTCGCTTCCGGAAACGACGTCGCCGGTGCCGCCCACTTCGTAGTTCCAGCCCAGTCGCAATTCGATCCGCTCGCTCACGCCAAATCGCAGCAGCACTTCGGGAAAGCTGTGCGTTTCCGCCACGCTTCGATTGTCAATGAACGAATACGAAGATTCGAAAATTGCTGTTCCCAGACCGGCGGTGCTTGTCGCCGGAGTGAACGCGTCTCGGTCCGTCTCAAGTTCTCGTTCCTCTTCCGTTTCAATACTGCGCTCGAACAGTTCGATTTGTGCCACTGCGTTTTCGACGTTGCCTCCCGCGCACGAGCAAATAACAATCAATGAAATGCGAAGCATCCGTTCCATGGCAGATTTCCCTGACGCTATGATTTCCCTGACGATGAGATAAGAAATACCAGAAGACCGCCAATCGCGTCTGCGTCAATCTGGCCTCGCAGCCGATGTGTCACCTCCGGGTTTCGGGTGGATTGGATCCAGCGAAAGTCGGAATCTGGACTGACCCCGATATTGATCGGCAATGTAGCCGAGTGATCGACCAACTGAGGTCCCGGGATCAGGACATTGCGATACGGAGTTTAACGATTGTGACGAATCGATAAGCCCGCGAGTTTCTGCCAGCCGCGATTGAATTGAGGCGGCTGGCAATTCCGCAGCAGCGACGCCCTTTTGCCCACGGCTGGCCTCGGTTGAACTGACGCGGAAAACCAATCATGATTTAGAGCAGCCAATACAGATTGAACCTGACGGCCAAATGTCGTTACGTTTCAGGCCGGTATCAGTGGTGTGTATTAGATGGTCACAATTGAGTCGCGGTGACTTTTTCTGGGAATGTTTCAGCGATATTCGACAATGTGTTTCACCAAATTTTCGGTTTTGGGAGTCAACTTATGAAACGATTAAGATTCGGAGCGATGCTGCTGCTTGCTGCAGGAGTTGCCTTTGCCGGGGCCACTCCTGCTTCAGGACAGCCAGCCGATGGCAAGAAACCTAATATCCTGTGCATCTGGGGTGATGACATCGGCACCTGGAATATCAGCCACAACAACCGCGGCATGATGGGCTACAAGACGCCGAACATTGACCGCATCGCCAAAGAAGGCGTCGCCTTCACTGATCTACTACGCGCAGCAGAGTTGCCCGGCGGGTCGCGCGGCGTTCATCAGCGGCTCGCTGCCGGTGCGCTCCGGCATGACCAAGGTCGGCATGCCCGGCGCAGCGGAAGGCTGGCAGAAGTCGGACGTGACGATGGCCACGCTGATGAAAAGCCAGGGCTACGGCACGGGTCAATTCGGGAAAAACCATCAGGGCGACCGCGATGAACATCTGCCGACGATGCACGGGCGGCCCTTCACCGAAATGGTGTATCAACCGATGCTCGAACTCCTCAACTACCTGCGTGCAAACGGTTTCAAGACCTTCATCGTGTCGGGCGGCGGGATTGAATTCATGCGTCCATGGACGGAAAGAGTCTATGGCATCCCGCCGGAGCAGGTTGTAGGATCGAGTGGCGGACTCAAGTATGAACTTCGCGATGGTAATCCCGTGATCGTCAAACTGCCGGAAATTGTGCTCAACGACGATAAGGACGGCAAGCCTGTCGGTATCCAGCGGCATATCGGTCGCCGCCCAATTGCTGCATTTGGCAACTCCGACGGAGAATCGGCCGTGTCGATCTCGATCACCATCCGCGAAGCGACATAGACCTGAAAAGCGGCAACGTGCGGATGGGAGTCTGCTTGAACGATGCCGTTCAGAATCGCACGGGCAATCGCCGCCGATGCGTACATTCTGAACTCAAGTCCCACGTCGGAGTCGGAAGTGGCTCTCCCGAGAAGGCCGGGGTGACATGTACGAATCGCAAGTGCAAGGAGGAGATTCTTCTGTGGGATGCAATCGAGCAAAAATTCGCGTCAGATGAATTCAAGAACCGCGTACGGGCTCTGCGGGAAGCGTCGCTGATTTCCATTGACAACGAAAGCCGCGAACTGATTCTGGAAGGTCACGCTCGCACGATCACCGGACAGGCGGGCCAGATCTATCGAGCGTATACAAATTCCGATCACGGAATTGACGGTCTTGCCGCTCCTGGCCAGAGTCCGACCTGGGTGCAGTTCACCCCTTATGTCTGGGCGACATCGGTGAAAGGCAACATGACAGTCAATGGCGTGACGGCACCGATGGACATCAACCTGAGCGATCTGTGGCAGTTGGTAAAAAACGGCGAGGTCCGCGGGGGCTTTATGGGTCACCTCGCCTTCGGTCGCGACAACTGGACGATGTTCGTCAACGGCGACATCGTCAGCATGGATCCCTCTGCGGAAGTCCGCCGAGCAAGTATTGAGACGGGTCTGACGATGACACTGCTGGAGTTAGGAGGGGCGGTCAATCTGTATAATGCCGATGAAAGCGAACCCTTCAACTCACCACTGAGAATTCAGATGCTCGGAGGAATACGTTATTACGCAGTCGATACCTCTGCAATCCTCTCGCTGCCAAACATCAATCCGCTGGTGACAATCGATCAGAGCGCGAATTGGGTCGATCTGTTCGTCGGCAGCCAGGCGCTGGCCAAAATCTCTTCCAATACCGACGTATTTGTGCGTGGCGATGTGGGAGGATTTGGAATCGGTATCTCGTCGATTCATGCCTGGAACTTTGTCTCCGGGATTTCGACGAATGGGATCTGCGGTTCCAACCTGTTTCTGGGATATCGCGTGTTTGATCTGGATCAGAGCCTCAGCGGCGGCAACGGATCTCCACAGGGATTTGGCGTAAATGAAGTGATCCACGGACCAGTGCTCGGACTGTCGTTTCGATGTTGATCCGAATTTTCAGAACTGGCAGGGTGTGACAAACGGCAGACAAGCCGCGAAGGCACACTCTACAAAGAACTCCACTTCCAAAGCTGCACGTGTTTGAGTTCCGGGACTACACGCCATTTAGTTCTTTGCAAACATGAGGCCCGGATCATTCGTTTCGCCGCCGACCATTTTGAAGTTAAATTTTGTCGGACTTTCAAGAGAGACTTCAGCCAGCATCGTTCAGCATGTCTCCGCGGTGCTCTTGCCAGTCGTCTCGTCCGCCAGTCAGCCGATCGTTCAGGCTGCCTCGCCGGTCTTCAAGAGTCTGCGGGCGATTTGCCATACGATCCTGAATTCCGGCACCCTGATTTGGAAGTCGTGATTCCACGTTTCCGCTTCCGAGGCCTGGCAGAGTGTTTCCTGGCCGATTTGCAATCCCTGCTCCCATTCCAACACCCGCTGCCAATCCAGCCCCTGGACGAGTAGCCGGAAGGGTCGATGGCCGGGATCCAATGCCCGCGCCGGAACCAATGCCTGTTCCAGGTCGAGTGGCGGGCAGAGTCGATGGCCGGGACCCAATGCCAGTCCCTGTTCCAGGCCTAGTGGAGGGCAGTGTCGATGGCCGGGACCCAATGCCAGGTCCACCGGCTAATCCCGATCCGGCACCAATGTTCGGTCGGGTTCCAGGCTGAATTGAAGGTCGTGCCCCGCTCCCGGCTCCCAGACTGGGTCGAGTTGCCGGACTGGCCGGGCGCGAAGCTCCGCCGCTGGGGCGATTGAATGAGGGTGAACTGCCGACAGAAGGCCTGGATGCTCCGGATAACCCGCCGGACGCGCCGCACCACCTCCTGATGGCCGCGACATGCCGCCGCCAGATGGTCGCGACATACCGCCGCCGCCGCCAATCCTTGCTCCGCCACCGCCGCCACCGCCGCCGCCGCCAAAACCTCCACCGCCTCCGCGACCGCCGCGGCCAGACGCCGTGCTCATTGAGGAACCAAGCAGTAACGCACACATCACTGCGACGAATGTGCCCGAGTATCGTGTCTTCATAAAAAAGTTCCCGGTTCAGAAACCCAAAACGTGCATCCGGATTTTCAATCCCGACGATGTCACAGTAAGGGACAAGTGAGCCACTGTTTCAATTCAGCACGCCAACCGATTCATCATTTTTCAGCCGGAATCGGTTCAGACTCCTGCGGCGGTGGAGGTTGACGAACGACGGTTACCTGCACAGGCGGCAACAGTACATTCCCGGAGACGCGATCAACGGACTGAAACACATACCGATCCAGCCCGGTCACTTCGATGTGATTGGTGGCCGAAGCGGTCGTCCCATCATTGTTGACGCTGGTCGCTTTGATCAGCCAGCCGGTTTCAGTGGGAGTCCAGTCACCCACGAGCCAGGCGAGCGCTTCCAGGTGATCTCGGTGAGTCGGTTCCGCAGGAATGTCCCGCACGACACCCATCGACCATTTTCCATCGTTCAGGATATGCAGAACGCTGTAGCGCCCCACTTCCGGAGTTTGGCCGGCAGGAGGAATCGTGGTTGTTGAACCCATCTCCAGAGCCAGACTTGTTCCGATGAAACGAATCGATTCCACATCGACCGTGATGCCGGTCTCAGGCTGCTGCTCAAAAACATCGGCAAACAGGATTTGGATGTTGTCTCTTCCCTGAATCGTGTTGTCATCTTCATCCACGATTTGCGCCTGCGGCAGAAACAGGTCGGCCACGGCCTTCGCATCGTGCGCGTTGTAGGCGCTGACGAATTGTTCCACCACCGCACGAATGGCAAGCTCCTGAGCCTGCTTTTCCGCGTCGTCGTTTTTCACCGCGGGCTCCTGGCCGGGCAGATTCATCGGTGACAACATCACTAATAATGCAATCGCGAGGCAAGCGCGAATA
>JANOUN010000011.1:0-1520 GCA_031416875.1 Planctomycetota bacterium
ACACGTAACGTCCGGTCGTCAATTTTCGCCTGTCGCTGATCGGCGTGCGTGTTGGTCCTGCTCGTCCTAATTGCAGCTTAACACACCCTGCTGTGAATGTGCGACTCCGGTGGGTGCGTGAAGCGACGCTTAACGCACCACTTTCCTGGACAATCGCCCGTGGTGTGTTCCGCTCCGCTGCACACACCCTACTGGAGTGATTGCGAAGGGCAGGGCACACCGATATAGTGGCGAGCACCGTACAGCTCCTCTGCTGCATGGATTCAGGAAATCGGGATTGACGTGTCGATCCTGACGTGCGTCGCCTCTCAGGAACGTGTTCATGTCTCAACCCGATCCAAACTCTCCGCCGCCGGAAGAGCAGGCGACGACACTCAACGCGGGTCCAGGTCCCGACACATCTGACCCCGCGTTGCCTGTACCCGAACTGCACGGAGGAGATCCACAGTCACCGACGAAGATCGAATCTGTGCCAAGCGAGGTACATCGGTTTTCACCCAGTGAGGACACATTCACCGCGATCCAGGATCTGGGTCTCCGACTTCAGCCCGCGCCGGACCACAATGTGATTGGCAGAATGGCGCACTATGACATCATCCGCTGTCTGGGCCGCGGAGGCATGGGGACCGTATTTGAAGCGTTTGATACAAAGCTGTTTCGGCCCGTCGCCATCAAATTCATGGCCAGCAGTCTGGCCGCCAGCCCTAAAGCCAGAAGCCGTTTTCTGCGAGAAGCGCGAGTTGCAGCCAGTATCAATCATCCCAATGTGGTGACGATTCATGCCGTCGATGAATATGACGGGCGTCCGTATCTGGTAATGGAATATGTGTCGGGGGCAACGCTGCACGATCATATGCGGAAAATCGGACCGCTGCCCCTCGGTGACATTCTGCGAATCAGTCGCCAGATCGCAACGGGCCTGCGCGCTGCTCATGAAAAGGGTATCGTGCATCGCGACATCAAGCCGGGAAACATCCTGCTGGAGAATGGTGTTCAGCGCGTCAAGATTGTGGACTTTGGACTTGCGCAGGTCGTTTTCGAACTGTCCGACATCACATCGCTGGGGCAGACTCTCGGCACGCCCCGATATATGTCGCCCGAACAAATCGAGGGTAGTCGAGTCGATGAGCGAGCCGACCTGTTTTCGCTCGGCTGCGTGATCTACTTGATGTGTGTCGGTCAGCCGCCGTTTTCCGGCAACTCGATTACGGTTCTGCACAGTATCCTGCGGGATCCGCATGTTCCGATTCGCCAGGTGATGCCGCAGATTCCTCAGCCGCTCAGCGATCTGGTGGACTCACTGCTCTGCAAAACGCGCGAACGACGTATTCAGACGGCGGCTCTCGTTGAGGAAGCCATCACAGACATTGCGCGAGCCGGCACACCGTCCGAGGAATACCTGCGTGTGCAGCAGCCGGTAGATAAAAAACTGGCGGCTACGTCGCGCGGAAGTCTCCCTGGAATCGGTGCGGCAGTAGCCCTTGTGGCTGCTTCCGCGATGCTGGCATGGTCGATCTGGG
>JANOUN010000012.1:0-2618 GCA_031416875.1 Planctomycetota bacterium
GCGTTCTGGACGGAATTCGACGGGAAGAATTTTTGATTCTGCCGCAGGCGCAGGTGGCCGAGTTCTTTGCGATGAAAACAGACAACTACGATCGCTGGATTCGCGGCTTTCAGCGTCTTCGGCAAAAACTGACGCGCGATCAGAACACGGTGTAATACCATTCCAGGGAGGACAGATGAACCTTCGCACTCGGGGACTGTCGATTTAATAGTGGGATAAGCTTCCAGCTTGTCATTGCTTCAAAGAAAATGGCAGCTAGATGAAACTTCGTGAAAAACTCTTCGCCAGCGTTCTTCTGGCAGTCGCCACGGCGACAGCGTGGAGAATCCTGACACCTCGTGATACCGTCAATGTCACGGCAAAGTTTGCAGATGAACGGCCCGCACCGACATTTCAGCTGCTCGATCAAAATGGCCGACAGGCGAACCTGCAGAGTTATCTGCATCGGCATCGAATTGTGCTGGTTTTCTTTGATGCCCGTCAGGGACTCGACGGTGATCCACTGATGCGGCGAATTCGGGAATTTGCTCCGGCGATCAAACGGTCTGGTATCCGGCTGATCGCGATTTCTACCCCGCTGACTCCTGAGTACAAATCGCAGGCTGAGAATTTTCCGTTTCCCGTGCTGCACGACACCCGATCGGGATATCCCGATTCCAGTTCAGTCAAATGGGGCACAGCGGTATTGCCGTCAAAAGGCGCGGTGGCCGACATCAGGCCAGCGATGTTTGTGATCGAACAAACTGGACTCGTCGAATGGGACGGCGACAAACCAAAACCTGTCGATGATCCGGAGCTGTTCCTGACGCAGTTGATTTCCGGCAGTTAAACAAATTGACCCTGGCAGACACTGCGTTATGAAGAATCACAGAATTCGCCTGGCTGGGCCGTGGGCATCACAATTCATTGGCGACGACGGGCAGCCAGTGGGCGAAGTGATCCGCTGTCAGTTGCCGTTTACACTGCCAGAATCACAACGCGAATCTGGTGTCTTGCTGACGCGTGGTTTTCATTGCCCGACAGGCATTGACGACACCACTACGCTCCGAATCGTGGTGCAGGCAAGCGAAAGCCCAAGTGCCGTACGGATCAACGGGACGAACATCGCCGAGTGTGCTGTCCATCCGGATTCGGAATTTGCCTTCGAGGTCACAGGCCGGATTGAGGCATTCAATCAATTGAGCGTGTTGTTTAAGTCAGCCGAGGGTGACCCCACAGCGGCGCTGAACACAGCGTGGCTGGAAATCCTGGGATAGCTTGCCGGCCCGGCCCTCGTCATCCATGCACCATCATGCGAGGGGACCGTCGTTTTAATCGTGGGATAAGCTTCCAGCTTGTCATTGCTTTTAAAAAACAGGGCGTTTTCTTCAATTGATGCCAGGCTGGAAGCCTAGCCCACGGGAAACCCCGATTAAAACGACAATCCCCGCGTACGGATGATGTGTGCCTCATTTGCTCGTTTTCTCAAGCAATGAAGACAATGCGGCAACGCCTTCGGAATTGCTGAACGCAAACAGCTTATCTCCGGGCTGAATGGTCAGGTGGCCGGGAGGAGGAAAGAATTTTTCCCCACTGATTCGACAGATTCCCAGCAGCATGATCCCGGAATCTCGCAGGCCGGTCTCACTCAGTTTTTGCCCGACGAGGATCGATGTTTCAGGCACCTGGACGTCAGCAATCTCCCAGTCGACGCCTTGTGACTCAGTCACCTCAACAAAGTTTTCGATGCTGGGCGACAACATAAATCGGGCCATGCGGATGGCACCGGATGAAAATGGATTCATCACGCGGGTTGCTCCGGCCTGCATGATCTTTTGAGCGGCTCGATCGTCACTGGCACGGGCGACAATGGGCATGCCTGGATTCAGCAGGCGCGCGGAAAGCACGACATATAAGTTGTCCGCGTCGGTCGGCAGAACCGTCGTTAAACCGCGAGCCCTGCGGATTCCTGCGCGTTCCAGCGTTTCGTCCTTCGACGAATCGCCATGCACGAACAGCCACTTCTGCTTAAGAAAGTGGTCATCCAGAACGTTCTCGTCCTGATCAATCACGACAAACGGCTGATGGCGCGAATGCAGGTACTCACAAAGTGTCGATCCCATGCGGCCATAGCCACAAACGATAAAGTGTCGGGATGTTTTTCCGATCAGCGAATCCATGCGACGATGCTCCCAGTACTTCTGTAAATCGGCACTCACGAGGAGTTGCCCAAACTGAAACGCACTATCAGTAAACAGACCTAAGGCAAATGCGAGGTAGACGATGATAAACAGTTTCACGCCCACCGTGAGCGGCTGGGGTTCAGCATATCCCACCGTGGTGAGCAGAATCACGGCGTGATAAAACGAGTCAATCAGGCCCATGCCCGTTAACAAGTGCAGGCCGAGTGCTCCCAGCAGCAGCAGTGCAAATATCAGAAGTGGAATCTGCAACAGGCGTCGCATTCAGGAACTTCCCTGTTCATTGTGACCAATTTGCTCGAACCATCTTGCGTTTCTTTCGGCAGTGTGTCGATTCCTGCCTGTTTCTGCCAGACAAGGCTGCCGACGCGATTGAACACGGGTTTGGTCAAGGTTTGTTTTCGGAGCTGCGTTCGGACGAGAAGGTTGTTCACCGGG
>JANOUN010000013.1:0-1821 GCA_031416875.1 Planctomycetota bacterium
CTCTGACTCCCAAACAATTCCGGCAATGATGATCATACGTTCCTCATTCGCATTAGGTCTCCGCGCTTTGAAAAAGCGAACTACCTTTGCATTTGACTGTCGAAAGAACTAGGGCCTGTCCTCAATTAAGGGATTCGCAAATCAGTTAAAGTGTGATTCATAGGAAGCCTTCTTGTGGAGGGTTTTGCGATGAAACGCTATGGTTTGCGGGACGATCAGTTTGCACGGGTTGAAATGTTGTTGCCGGGACGTCCGGGAACGGTTGGCCGCAACAGTGAGAGTGGCAATCGGCTGTTTGTCGAAGCCGTAATCTGGAAGTTCCGGTCTGGTGCACCGTGGCGCGATGTGCCGGAACGGTTCGGGGCCTGGAAGAATATCCACACACGGTTCTCGCGCTGGGCCAAGAGTGGTGTTTGGGAGAGTCTTTTCAAGACCTTGGCAGATGATCCCGACAATGAATATGCGATGATCGATGCGACCATCGTCAGGGCTCATCAGCACAGCGCAGGCGCCCAAAAAAACAGGGTTGCGACCAAGCCATAGGCCGCTCAAGGGGCGGGCTTACGACGAAAATCCATGTCGTTGTGGACGCGCTTGGCAATCCTTTGAAAGTCTCGCTGACCAAAGGGCAGGCCCATGACATCACCGAGGCAGTACCACTCACGGCGAATATCACGCCCGGTGCACTGTTGGCCGACAAAGGCTACGACGCAGACAGCTTCATCCAGAGTCTTGTGGTGCGCGGGATCACGGTCGTGATTCCACCAAAGTCCAACCGCAAGGTTCAACGCGAATGTGACTACGCCCTCTACGCTGAACGCAATCTTGTCGAGCGGTTCTTCAATACTATCAAACACTTTCGGGGCATCGCGACACGCTATGAGAAAACCGCCAGAAACTTTCTCGCAGGTCTTCACCTCGTCTGCGCAATGGCGTGGCTCAAATGAGGACAGGCCCTAGTTAGCGTTTTGTTAAGCATTATGGTGTTGCCTCATTAAAACCACTGTTGCACACGAGCATCTCCATAAATGCCACGAGGCGATAACGAAAATTTCAGTTGCGAAGCAAGATGAGTTTCGCTAGCAGGGGGGTCATGGGATTTAGTGCGGAAAAATTGACGGCATTTTTGCGGGTGGTGCTCACCGTCGCATTTATCTGCTCGTCACTTTCGTATTCCATGCCGATTGCAGAGGCTTCATTTGATGCCAAAGACGCTGCCATTGCGTCGCTCGAGCATGATCATTCTGCAAGCGGCGGCCTAGACAGTTCCATTACAAAGCCGTCTGCTCTGGACTCGGACGATGACGAATGCATTCCTGACGGAAAGTCGCACAATGGACATGGCAAATCGCCTTCCGATTGCTGCGCGACAGTATGTTTTGATCTGACTATTTTATCATCGCATGGGCGTAGAGAGGCCATGTTGCCTCCCGTCCTCTCGGCTGAACTTCCTCAATCCGTTCTCGCCGTCGGACCTTATCGGTTCTTGCGCCCCCCGCGCACCTGAGTTCATCGATTCTCCAGTTCAATCTGGCGGTTAGCCGCAAACGTGCGGCCCTCTGAACTCAACTTCGGATTCTTCATCATGTACCGTTTCGTTTCTGTGGCTCTATTGCCACTGCTCATTTCTGCGTGCACTTCTAACACGAGCCCTCCCGAAGTTGCGGGGTATCGATCTCCAGCAGATGCCAGCGCTGGCATTCGCAAAACGCACCATCACACGCCGGTAACCGGATACACCCATCGGAACCCAGTCGATCCAAAATCCTGGCGGTGCGTGAACAACCCTGAGTCAGCCTGCGAGGAGTCAGGCTCATGAGA
>JANOUN010000014.1:0-2266 GCA_031416875.1 Planctomycetota bacterium
CATTGCTGAATCGGTCCCTCTTCGCCGGTGCCGGTGTTGGTTCAAACGTCGTGCTACCTGTCGCACTGGCCACGACCATCCTCCTCGCAGGTGCCGCATTTCTTTACATGCTGGCGAGGAACATCCAGACCGCGTCTCCCACACGCACCAAGTCTTGGAAACGCACACTCGGACGTTCCATTGTGCCAACGATTGCTGTGGCGCTGCTACTCCGCACCTTCGTCGTCGCTCCATTCTGGTCGGTGACCGATGCTGCAGGCCCGGAGATCCCCAAAGGCAGCCTCGTGCTGGTCTGGAAGCTCACCCGCAACTTTGCCCCTGGTGACCTCATCGCCTACGCGGACGAAAGTAAAGGCCATGTCAGCCTCGGACGAATTGAAGAACCAAGTCGGGATGCGGTCTTTGTTAAACGCAACAACAGCGAGCCGACCTCCGTGCTGCACTCCGCCATCGTCGGCAAAGTCATCAGTGTTGTGTGGCGCGGGACGCCGCAGGCTTCGGTGCCTGCGACCATCGAGAAGCCAGCGGCATTGAACCGCACCGGCCCAGTATTTCCCTACACCATTTCGGGGCGGACCACAGGTGGAACGCCGCTCGAAGTGGGAGGATTCGCGGACGTCATTGTCACCGTTCACGGTGCCGATCCGAGCAATCCAGAAGTGCTTCCAATCGTTCGCGGCGCAAAGGTGACAAAGATTACCGACAACGATTCCAGCATCTCGAATTATCGTCTCGCCGATCTCGAACTCGAACTGACGCAGGACGAAGTGGATCTAATCAAACTCCACGCTTACCGCCGGAGCTTTTCGTTCGCTCCCGTGGACGCTCCGTTAAGCACTAGCGTTGAAGCGTCCCCCATCACCAGCCCTGTCACAGGCGGTGATGACAGCCCCGAAGGCATCGCAGCCGCGCAATAGCTCGGTATTGCAGCTGCAACGAAAGACATCCAGGCGGGCAACTTCCGCATCTTGGGCTACGGCGCCATCACCCAGATCGTTGACTCGCCGGTCGATGAAGAAACCGGATACCGGATTCAATCCGTTGCGGGTTCGTTCCTGGGCAACGCCTTCCGTGCCGAATGTGATGCCTACAACTTCGCCATGCGGGAACATCACCAAAAGCACAAACCCACGAATTTGAAACAACCCACTACCCCACAAAACCCATGAAACGACTCGCCATCATCTCCCTGTCTTCAGCCCTGCTCTTTGCGGCCATCGCTGTTGGTTTTCTTGTCTCCCGCCTGCCAGATCATTCTCAAATAGTGGCGGAATTGGAACAGAAGCTCCAACGAGCCACCTCTGGGATCGCCTCGCTCAAGTCCGAGTTGGCCATCGCAAAATCCACTCCTGAAGCCAACCCTGCGCCAGCACCTTCCGGCGGTTCCCCAGCTGCCTCAGAGCCCCTCAAACAATCAGGCGGCCCCACCGATCCGGCAGCGATGTCCCAGATGATGAAGGATCCCAAGATGCGGGAGGCGATGAAGGGCGCGGCGGTCATGCAGATCGAAATGCAATATGCCAAACTCATCGGCAGGCTCTCCTTGAACGAGACGGAAACAACCCATTTCAAAAAGTTGCTGGGGGATCGATTCTCCGCCAAAACCGACATGGGTTTGGAAATGATGGATCCCAACCTAACTAAAGAACAGCGCAAGGCCATGACGGATAGATTCGAGGCCAGCAAAAAGGCCAGCGATGCCGCCATCAGGGAATTCCTCAATGATGATGCCGACTTTGCCACCTTCAAGCACTGGGAAGACACCGAACCCGAGCGCATGCAGATGATGCTAGGAAAAACCGCCTTCGATGCTGCTGGCGCCTCGCTCTCGGCGGAGCAGGAGGAGCAGCTCATCAGCCTGATGGCCGAAGCTCGCAAAAGACCCAGCGACTTGCCGGACTTGAACGATCCTCAACAAATTGATCCCAGCATGATGACCGACGATTTCACAAAACGACTCGCAGCCGCGTTCGATCAGCAACAGCGCTCTGTGCTCGAAGGTGCGGCTGGCTTTCTCGCTCAGCCCCAGCTCGAAGCACTCAAGAAGATGCAGGAACAGATGCGCTCCCTGAACGAAGCCGGGCTGAAGATGAGCAAGTCCATGATGGGAAAGTGAATGGGTGGTGTGTTTGTGGCCGCTTTCTCACGCAGAACCTCCCAAGCAGGCCCCGTGTTCCACAGAAGGAAATCTGCGACACGGGGCGGAGTCCAAACATCCGTGCGAAACCCTTTTTGGGTTTGTGAGCAAAAAAATGGAACCATTTTC
>JANOUN010000015.1:0-2271 GCA_031416875.1 Planctomycetota bacterium
CGCAGGAAACTGGAACGATTTCAATGGCGGTGGGCGATTCCGATGATCGCAATCCTGCTCCTGATCTCAGACTTCCTGTACTTCTCCGCGATTGCTGACAAAGACCTGATCGCCAATAAAGACTCGATGATCTCGCTGATCTCACCACTGCGAAGAACTTCCGTCGTGATTGCCTTTGTCGCCGGAGTTCTGATATATCAGGAGAAGAACTGGCGGGCGAAGGGCGTCTGTATTGCGACGATTCTGGTCGGCGTCTATGTCCTAAGCAGCCATTCGCCGTCACAACCACGAGCAGTCCCGGCAGACGCATCCCAAGCTCCAGCATCTGTGATTCACGAACTCGGAACCCGGTCATTGGAACGAAAGTGACATGCGGCACAGCGTTGTCTCAATGGCAATCGCATTCAGTGAGATGGTGCTGCCTGCCGGCGTACAGACATTGGCAGGTTGAGGGATCGTTCGAGAACTTTACGAGTTGCCGTGCCTGAGTCGTCGGAGTTCCTCTTCCAGTTCGCACACACGATTTTCGGCTGCGATGCGGGCTGCCTGTTCGCGTTCCTTCTCTTTTCGCTCACGTTCCTTCTCTTCGCGTTCGCGGACCTGAGCAGATTCCGCCTTTACCCTGGCCAGTTCTTCAGCGTCCGCTTTGGTCAACTGTTCGATTCCAGTTTCGGAATCGACAATTACCAGGTCGAAATCGTTCAGAAACAGATCGACTCCCAGCGTCCTGCAACTGATTCGTCCGCCGATGGTCGGTATTTCATGCAGATCACCATTGGTCGTCAAGCGATAGCCTTGCAGTGGTGGCTCCAGGTAATCGGACGTCGGGTCATAGAGGAAATACTCCTGAACGCCCATCTGCTCATAAATCGTTAACTTGTCGATGTAATCGACCGAACTGGTGCTTCGCGATGTCACTTCGAACACCACGTCCGGGACGCGCAGTTCTTTCCACGTCTGAAACGTACGACGACGCTGAGGATCGCAGTCCAACACCACAAAGCAATCCGGGACAACAAACTTTGACGGCGTCCCTTCCACGTAGTAGACCAGCAGGTCACTGGCAATATACACGCGCTGGCCAGCGTAACGCTGTCGGAAGATCTCCAGAATGCGAACCATCCAGTCTCGATGAAGATCTGTCTCACCCATGGGTTTTCCATCGGATTCCGGGTATTCAATTTCGTTCTGGATGGTGACCGAACTCATGACTTTAGCACCTCTTCCGGGAACTCGGAAAAGCTGAATTCTACTCGACCAGCCATCGCAAAGTCACTAGCGATTGTCGATTTCGTTGTGAATCGATGTGGGGAGGCTTCCAGCCTGCCTCAGTGCGTTGCTGGCAAAAGCCTGTACTACAACCAGACGGTCATGGATGACTCAGCGCGTGGACCGCTGCATTCCATAACGGTTGCGGCATCAGGAAGAGAGCCACCGTAGCGGCGGCGCAGAGGCAACCGGCGATCCAGGCGGCGGGCTGCCGGGCAGTTTCGGGGACGACGGTGGATTGTTCGAAGTACATGACCGAGATCATCCGCAGGTAATATGTCGCAGCAATCACGGCGTTGACGGCGAGTGTGATTGCGAGGATGCGTCCGTCCGCGGTGCCTTCTGACCATGCCGCCAAAAACAGGTTGAGCTTCGCCAGAAAACCTCCTGTCGGTGGCAATCCGCTGAGTCCGATGAGGCAGACGGCCATCATCAGTGCGATCGCAGGCTGACTCCTGCTGAGTCCCGCCAGATCGGACAGGGAACGCAGCGGCCGGGCAAATGTGCCAGCGGCGGAGATGAGGGCGAACAGGCCAATCGTCATGATGCCGTACATCGATAGGTAAAACAGCAGCGAGGCGACTCCACTGGTCCCTGCGGATGAATTTCCAACCGTCAGTCCGACCAGCATGTATCCCGCATGAGCAATGCTCGAACAGGCCAGCAGTCGCATCAGACTGGTCTGGCGCAATGCCAGCAGGTTGCCGACAAACATGGTCAGAATCGCAAGGACCATCAGCACGACGCGCACTGCACCGACCGGCATCCAGTCCGTAAAACCGGCTGCACCAAAACACACGGGAAGCAGTCTGAGCAGCGCGGTAAAGCCGACGACTTTCGGCACGAACGACAGCATGGCGGCAGACGACGACGTCACACCCTGGAACACATCCGGGGCATAAAAGTGAAACGGCACAGCGGTGAGTCGAAAACTGAGTCCGGCAATGATCAGCACCATCGCCAGTCGGAACATGCCAAGGTCTGTCATTGCCGAAGCAGCTG
>JANOUN010000016.1:0-1887 GCA_031416875.1 Planctomycetota bacterium
TGTCGAGAGGGTGTGATTTATGGATTTCGTGCAGATCGGATTTCTCTCGGCCCTTGGGGCGTTGATGATTCCGGTCATTGTTCATTTGCTCTTCAAACGTCGCAGCCGCACGGTGCAGCTGGGGACGCTGCGGTTTTTGCGCGCGGTGATTGAGCAGAACTCACGACGAAAGAAACTCAAACGATGGCTGCTTCTGCTGCTGCGACTGGGAGCGGTGGCCGCACTGGTAATGTTGTTTGCTCGGCCGTATTTTGCAGAGAAGAAAAAAGCGGGCGACGGACGTCATCTTGTTCTGCTGTTGGATAAATCCGCCACCATGCAGTTGCAAAACGATGGCCAGCGACTGGTCGATATCGCGATGGCTCAGGCTCAGGATGTGTTGAAGGCAGCTGATGAGAATACGGGCGTCGAAGTGGCCTGGTTTGATCACGCTGTGGCTCCAGTCTCGGATGCGAAACAGGGAGCAGGCAGTGTAACGCTGAAGGCTCCGGAGCAGTGTTACGGATCGACGAACTATGGCGCTGCGCTGATGTGGGCTCGGGATCGGCTGCTGACGTCCGATGCCGCGAAGAAGGAGCTTTACGTTTTCACCGATCTGCAGCAATCGGGGCTCGGATGGAATACCGTGGAGCCGTTACCGGAATCCATTGTGGTGAATGTGCGCGACGTGGGACGATCGGTGGTGAACAATGTGTCGATTGCTTCGACATCCGCGCCCAGGACGCTGATACGTCCCGGAGATCCGTTTCTGCTGAACGCAACAATCTCCAATGAAGGCGCATTTCCGATTGAGGAACAGGTCGTCAGCCTGATCATGAAGCAGGGCGAGCAGGTAATCACAGTCCCGAAGAGGATGAAGCTGGGGACGGGCGAACTGGTGACGGCGGAGTTTGTCGTCGAAGGTCTGAAGCCAGGGCTTTGGGCAGGCACCATTCAGCTCGATGCGGTCTCAGATGACCTTGCATTTGACAATCTGCGGCATGTGGCGGTGATGGTAGATGAACAGATTCCTGTGCTGATCGTTGACGGGCGACCGAGCGGAACACCGATTCTGGCGGGCAGCTATTTTCTGGATGCGGCTTTGCGACTTGCACCGACGGGTGAGAAATTCGAAGGTTCTCCCTATCAAACGACGGTCGTCAGTCTCGAAGATGGTGCGTCACTGCCGGATCTCAAGGCATTCCAGGTCGTTGCCTTAACCAACGTGGCTGACGTTTCAAAGTCCGATGGGGCAAGGTTGCAGTCCTTTGTAGCGGCCGGTGGCGGGCTGCTGGTGTTTTGTGGCGACAATGTGACCGAGTCGAGCTGTCAGAACCTTCAGGCCGCAGATCTGACGATTGGAAAAATCACTGGCGCGGAAATGGCGATCGATCTTCCGTGGCGGTTTGCGTCCTGGGAGGAACATCATCCGGTGCTCGAACCCTTCAATGATCCTCAGCATGGAGACCTGCGACGGCTGGCGTTTCGCGGAATTACTCGCGTGACACTGGCAGAGCAGTCAAAGGCGATTGCGTCGTTTCGCGATCAGGTTCCAGCGGTGGTGGAACGGACTGTTCAGCAGGGCCGGGTGCTTTGGTTTCTCAGCGCGTGCGATCGGCAGTGGGGCGACTGGACTCGCAGTCGGCTGTTCCTTCCTTTTGTGCATCGGCTGGCCGGTCGATTGTCTGGTCTCACGGACGGTGGACCGGTGCGCGAGCTTTTGATTGACAGCGACCACTCGACAACGCCGGAAACTGTTCCGGGAGTCATTGAACGAGGTCGATTCTGGGAGGTCGTGAATTGCAGTCCACGTGAATCTGAGGGTGAGCAGTGTACCGTCGAAGGCTTTGCAGAACGGTTTGGATTGACTTTAAGCGACGGTGCATCGGCATCTGCAACGCCTCTGCC
>JANOUN010000017.1:0-2896 GCA_031416875.1 Planctomycetota bacterium
TTGAAAAACATGACAAGCTGGAAGCTTATCCCACGTAACAACAGCCCGCGATTTTTGAAAAACATGACAAGCTGGAAGCTTATCCCACGTAACAACAGCCCGCGAAAGGATTGATTGCTATGACAGTGCTGCCAATGCGAACATGGTTCATCACATGTCTTGCTTTTTTTGTCGTGCGTTGTCCAGCTGTCATGTCAACAGAACCGGAATCCCTGGGTTCGCCGTCCGGAGTCGCCACAAAGCCACGAGAACCGTGGGTCACATCGCGCCTGCACGGAACGCCGACGCCTCCGGAAGCGTTTCGGATTGTTCCTGCATTTCCTCATATGAAGTTTGACCATCCGACCAGTCTGCTGGAGATCCCAGGTACAAACCGCATGCTGGTGGCTGAGATTGGCGGAAAAGTCTTCACATTTTCCAAAGACAATGCCGCCGTCGCCGCAGATCTCGCGGTGGATCTGCAGGTCCTGGCTCACGGAAGCGTTTCACTGTTTGCCGCCGTGCTGCATCCGCAGTTTGAAGAGAATCGATTCGTTTATTTGTGCCTCGTGCATCCTGAAAAAGGATCCCATACGCGAGTGTCCCGATTTACGATCACCAATGATGCCGTTCCCGTAATCGACCCGACGAGCGAAACCGTGATCATCACCTGGCCTTCCGGCGGCCACAATGCCGGCTGCCTGCGATTCGGAAACGACGGATTCCTGTATCTTGCCACCGGAGATGGATCAGGCCCCAATCCTCCTGACGGCTTGACGACTGGTCAGGACGTGACGGACCTGCTGGGGGCGATTCTGCGGATTGACGTCGATCATCCGGCCAATGGCAAGAACTATTCCATCCCGGCAGACAACGCGTTCGTAAATCACCCAACGGCACGTCCGGAGATTTTTGGCTACGGGTTAAGGAATCCCTGGAAGTTCGGGATCGACCGCAGGACGGGAGAAGTCTACGTGGCCGACAACGGCTGGGAAACGTGGGAGATGATTTATCTCGTCGGCAACGGCACCAACTGTGGCTGGCCAATTATGGAAGGACGAGCACTGCTGAGAGGCGAAGTCACTCCGGGGCCAACTCCGATCACTCCGCCGATTCGCGACCATCATCATTCGGAAGCAAACTCCGTCATTGGAGGCCCCGTCTATCGCGGCGACAAATTGAAGACTCTGAACGGGGAATTTGTCTACGGCGATTACATCACGGGCACGATCTGGTCAGTCGGCCGTGCAGCGGACGGATCGTTTGTCGGCCGGACCCTGGTCGACACAGATCTGCGGATCACAGATTTCCTCGAAGGCGCGGCGGGCGAACTTTATGTGCTCGATTATGACCTCACCGGGCAAATCTACGAATTGCTGCCGAACAATGTCCCAGACCTGTCTGCCGACTTCCCGCGCCAGTTGAGCCAGACGGGAATCTTCAAGTCAGTGGCCCCGCTTCAGCCAGCAGCCGGCGTTGTCGAGTACGACGTCGTTGTTCCTCGATGGACCGACGGCGCGGTGGCTCAGCGTTTTGTCGCGGTGCCGGGCAGCGATCGGATTGAACTGGCACCTCACGGTGGAGTTCGCGGCAAATACCCGGAAGGAACTGTGTTTGCGAAACAGCTTTCGATTCCGGATCGTGACGGCAAGGCGTCGAAGCCTCTGGAAACTCAGATCCTGCAGCTGCAAAACGGTGTCTGGAATCCCTACAGTTATCTTTGGAATGACGCTGGCACGGATGCAGAACTCGTCAGTTCAGTGGGGACGACTCGCAGTGTTCAGTGGCCCGACGCGAATGCCGCTGGCCAGTTCACGGAACACACATGGCACAGCAATGCGATCAACGAATGCCGACTGTGTCACAACGCCGGGCCTGGATTTGTGCTCGGCTTTGTGGGCAATCAACTGTCAAGGCCGACGCCGAACTCAGCGAGCGGCACCGATCAATTAGAATCCCTGCTGAGCCAGGAAGTGATTGCAGCGATCCCGACGGAAGCCCGCAGTCCGGCATTTCAGCTCACGGATCCGCACGATGAGTCGCTCGATTTGAACGATCGAGCCCGCTCGTATCTGCACGGCAACTGCAGCATGTGTCATCACAAGGGCGGCAATGCGATCGTGTCGTTTTTTCTGACACGGGAACTCTCATTCGACCAGATGACCACGAACAAAGGCACGAACATTGGTACCTTTGGAATGCAGAAGGCAAAGATCATTGTCCCCGGTGACCCGTTCCGATCTGTCATGATGTATCGCATGTCCAAACTCGGCTACGCCCGGATGCCGTACATTGGAAGTCAGGTGGTTGACAGTCAGGGAGTCTCGCTGATCGCACGCTGGATTCAATCGCTGCCGGTCGATCCGTCCACGGAACTTTCAGATCCGCTGGTTCCAGGATCGTCACAGGCGAAGGCGCTTGCCTTGCTGGCACTGAAACCTTCCGACACGGAAACTCGCACCTCAGCAGTTCAGCAACTGACCGGCACCACCGAAGGATCGCTGTCGCTAATGGTTCGGTTGCACGCCGGCGATCAGACACCTGCGGAACGCGAGACAGCCATCGAGACCGTGCGAAACGCCAGCAGCGACATCCGCGGGTTGTTTGATCATTTTGTCCCGGAGTCACAGCGAAAGAAGACTCTCGGAAGGACGTTTGAACCATCGCTCGTGCTCTCTCAAACCGGCGACGCACGGCGTGGCCGACTGATCTTTTTCAGCGACGCAGCCCGTTGTCGAGCGTGTCATCATACCGACGAAGCGACTCTGTCTGTCGGTCCGACGCTCAGGGACATCAGCAAAAAATACATGCACACGTCCGAACTGCTCCAGCACATCGTGCAGCCGTCGCAGAAAATCGACGACAAGTTTGCGGCCTGGACCGCCGTAACCAGGGATGGACGAGTGCTGAATGGTCT
>JANOUN010000018.1:0-3965 GCA_031416875.1 Planctomycetota bacterium
GGTTTTCTATCCTGCGGGAACTGTGTCAACGCTACGGCGCGAACGGCACGTGGACGAAGAATGCCTGCCAGGTCAGCGGCTCGTCGTACCGCTGGAATCTGGAAGATAAACCCTGGCAGGTGCTGTTGAGATTCGAACTGGATGACGAAAAGAAAGGACTTGGCGGAAAGATCTCTCTCAGTGCCGCGGGCACCGGCGTCGCAGAAAAACTGCCGACACTGAAACGGTTCGTACAATCCTTCCTGCCCGGATTCGATGGCAAAGCGTCGGATGCTGTCAGCGAACTGGACCAGACTTTCCACGCGTGGGTGGAAAATGCCAAAACGGTGTTCTTCTCGTACGCATGGAATCCGGTTGATGCGAAAGGCGACTACGAAGAACCGGTCAACGTCATCTTTGATGCCCTGAAACCTCTGGCTGAACGAGGCATGGTCAAACTCCTGCGAGATAATGTCTCAATGCGACCGACCGAGTACATCACACAATTTATCACTCAGGTAGGTTCCCAGGATGTTGACCTTGTGCTGGTGTTCACCAGCGAAAAATATTGGCGGTCCTGGTGGTGCATGTTGGAACTCTCGTCGCTGATCCAGAGTCTGATGAAATCCGGCAAGGGGGTGGACAAATCGATCCTGGTGATCGAGCATGAATCGGGGCGCAAGAGGACTGCGGGCGACGTGACAGAAATCGTTGGACATTGGAAGAATCTGGAACTTGCGCGACCTGACGGCGACACAGTTCCTAAAGACATGCCCGAACAACTCATGGACTACAATTGGCAACGTCTGGTAAAGCGTTTCATCCATGTCATCGAACATGATTCCACGCCGTTGAGTTCAAATGCACCGCAAATCCGAAAGATCTGGTCTCTGGGCGCATCGGCTCAAATCATTACTTGGGTCAAGCAAAAGCTCGGTCTGCCGACGGATGGTGGTCAGCCATGAGTTCCGATGCTGAAAGCAAATGCGAACGTCATGTGCTGACGCTGGAGGGCAATGTCACGATGGCCTTCCGACGTATCCCCGCCTGCCCGGAAGGTTTTCTGCTGGGTAGCTGGGGCTATTCTGAAGACGAAGAGCCGATACACCGCGTGGTAATTCCGGAAGACTTCTGGATGGCAGAATCGCCGGTGACGCAGGCTCAATTTTCCGTGTGGACGCAAAAGGCAATGATTGATCACAAGAACTACCACGACGGACCGGAGGATCTGCCAGCAGAAAATATGACCTGGCAGCAGGCAACCGAATATTGCCGCTGGCTGACCGAGAACCTTGCTGAGCAATTGCCCGTTGGGTGTTGTTGTGCGTCATTGCCCACCGAAGCCCATTGGGAATATGCCTGCCGAGGCGGAATCCACACTGAGTATTACACGGGCGACGGGAACGCCGCACTGCATGTGGCCGGGTGGTATCACCAGAATTCCGGCAACATGACGCACTCCGTGAACGACGCCAACAAGCGACGCAACAAATTCGGACTGTCCGACCTGCACGGGAACGTTTGGGAATGGTGTCAGGACCGCTGGGACGCAGAAGCGTATCGCCGCCGCTGGGAAGGAATAACGGTCGGAGAAACTTTCGAACTGACAGAAAAATACGGCGACCGCGCCGAGGATTCAAACCGGGTGTTGCGTGGCGGGTCGTACTGGAACGCGGCCGTCGGGTGCCGCTCGGCGTATCGCAACTGGCTCAGGGCCGGTGGTCGCTTCAGGCACTTCGGCTTTCGTGTCTGTCTGGTTCGCAGCCCGTTGTTCAGCTCAGACAGCAGAGGCTGAGCCAGAACGGACGGCCCTGGAGCGGAGGGACGAAGCGACGGGGGCCGGGAGTGACGGCGAAGCTGAAATTTTGAATCCCTCGTCCCCGGGCTCCGCCCGGGGACGCACTGCCCCTAAGGCTCCGCCTCCTTTACCATGATCCCCGTTGACAAATCGCCTCCCCCCCGGAACCACCGCCATGCCACGTTCCCGCTACCGATTCGGACCAGACAAATACCCGTACTTCATGACAAACACCGTGGTGGCATGGCTGCCCGTATTCTGCCAGCCCGACTTCGCGAAAGTCGTACTGGACAGTTAGCAGTTTCTTCAACGTGGGTACGTGGATGATCGGGTTCATTGGCGGTATTCGAGTGCGAGGATGTATGCGGGACAGGCGGGAGTGTTGGAAATTTGTACGGATTGGCGGTAGGGGGTGGGGAAAGATGGGACGGAAAAACCGGAGAGGTGAGGCGGAAGGGAAGGCGGAGCCTCAGGGGCAGTGCGTCCCCGGGCAGAGCCCGGGGACGAGAGAGAGACGAGATGCTTTACAGCGCCGTCTTGTTTGGTTCACCAGGGATCTCCTGGACAAATCGCGGTATTGCATAGCCGGGCAGGCGAGCGGCCAGTTGCTGAATCAACTGCTTACCCAGTTCGCGATTCGCTTCGAAGTGGGCTGTCCCGGACACGCGATCCAGCTGATGCAGATAATACGGCATCACTCCCAGATTGATCAGTCGGCGACACAATGTTTCCAGAGCGTCGAGATTGTCGTTCACTCCTGCCAACAGCACGGCCTGATTGAGTACGGGGATACCGGATCGCACGAGTGTCTGCAGTACGTGAACGCAATCGCCCGCAAGTTCATTGCCGTGATTCGCATGCACGACCATGATCGCTTGCGCCCGAAATCCGGTCAGTAATGCAATGAGTTCCGCTGTGACGCGTGACGGCAGCACAATCGGCAGCCGCGTGTGGAATCGAATGCGTTCGACATGCGGAATCTGATCGATCGCGGAACACAGGGCCTGCAATCGAGCGTCGTTCAGCATCAGTGGATCACCGCCGCTGAAGATCACTTCCGTGATCGACGAGTCCGAGGCAATTTCATCCAGCGCCGGTTGCCAGTCCTGCAGGCGTCGTGGTTCGTCAGCGTATGGATAGTCTCGCCGAAAACAGTATCGGCAATGGATGGCACAGGCACTTGTCGCGATGAGCAACACGCGTCCGGCATACTTCTGCAGCACACCGACCGTTCGTCGAGCTTCCAGGTCGCCCACGGCGTCGGGAACGAATCCTTCGACGGCAAGGCTCTCGTGAGCAAGGGGCAGAACCTGACGCAGCAATGGATCGTGCAGATCTCCGGGCGTCATGCGGGCGAGAAAATTCTCCGGCACGAGAACCGGGAATCGTCGCAGCGTGTCCTGATCAGCGAGCTGAATCCCTGCGGTTTGCAGCAATTGTTGGGTCTGCAGATCGTCAGGATTCAGCCCCAGCCGTCGCAATAATTCCTCACCGCTGCGGACCGCTTGAGCCAATTCTCGCTGCCAGCCGATGGCTTGTAATGGGTGGGAGACGCCGGAAACATCGCTATTTGCGAGGAAGGCGTCAGGAACAGACGACATCTGGATTCACTCTGATTGGGGGATTTGCTAAGTTTTGCGCGGTTTTGGCGTTCTCGCGGGCCACGGTATGTGGCGGATCGCCTTCGGTCGGCATTCGACCGAATGATTTCCAGACAAGATAACAGACTTCAAGAAGTAACTTCAATGGGCAGCATCCAGGCCGGGGATTTCAAAAAAGGAATTAAGGTTGAAATCGATAACGAACCCTACGAAATGCTCGAATGCTTTTTCGTAAAGCCAGGCAAAGGTCAGGCACTGTATCGCACCAAGCTGCGAAACCTGTTGAAAGGTTCGTTGTACGAAAAAACCTACCGCAGCGGTGATGCGCTGGAATCTGCAGATGTGCATCGTAACGAAGGCGTGTATTCGTACCGCGACGGAGATAGCTACGTTTTTATGGACAACGCCACATTCGAACAGCACAGTCTGCCTGCCTCCATGGTTGCAGACGACATGCGATGGCTGATGGAAGGAGCAACGGTTGGTTTGTTGTTCTGGAACGAAAAGCTGATCGCGATGAGTCCGCCGCAACACGTTATTCTGACTGTGACATACACGGAACCCGCCGCTCGCGGAAACACGGCAAA
>JANOUN010000019.1:0-1937 GCA_031416875.1 Planctomycetota bacterium
CGCAGGTTGATCACGCGACGCACGGCGCTTTCGATCGCGCCGCTGCCGATCGGCAAATGGCTGCTCACCGACAACGGATAATCCATCCGGCGGTGAGTCAGACCGTGATTCACGAAATAGTTCTTCCATGTCGTCTGATCCTCTGACGGTTTTTCCCCGATCAACTGCTCGATCGCGATGACCACAAGTCCGATGTCGCCGCGATACAGGCGGTTCTTCTGCGTCTTCCGCCACTGGGTTTTCTGTTTGTCTTTCAATTTGGAACTATCGACGAGTTTGCCGAGGTACTCCACCGCGTGCCAGTAGTCGATCCGCTGCTGTGTCTGCTCCGTCGTCAGCCCCGGCGATTTGATCAATGACGGCACTCGACTCCACCGTGTTCGTAGCGGCGAACAAAACAGAACAGGGCATTTGGCACCGTCGGCAATGAACAGAACCTTCGAAGCCTCCTTCACATTCAACGCCTTCAAATACGATAGCAGCAGGCGGAACAGTTGATCACACGACCCCAGCGAGCCATCAATGACGGGAGAGAACGTCGTGTCGATTTTGCCTTTGTCATCGGTCGCATAAATCATGAACAGTCGCGGTTCACGCCACGCAGGTTTGAAACGTTTGTGGCCTTTCTTTGTCCTGCCCCGACGCTTTTCACGCAGGCGAACCCGACCACCATCGGTGGTGACAACAATGCGTCGTCCAGCCGCATCTCCTGAGACTTTGACAGATCCCGACTTCGTCAGCCGAGCCAGCATTTCTCCCATGCCAGCGGTCACTTTCCGAAGCGTATTCACACAGATTTTGATGCCTTCATCGGCCAGCATCTGCACGGCTTCTTCATACGATCCGAGCAGTGCCGCACATTTCATCATGCGTTGCCGCACTCCCGCCGTGAAGCCATTGGCGATGCCCAGGAGGATCAGCATGGGATACATGCCGCGAGTCGCTTTTTTGTTCTTTGCCTTTTCCGGGCACTGGAACCGATGATAGTACGTGATGTTCAAAGTCACGGTCACACCGCCTGTCAGTTGCACAGTTTTGGGGCGTGTACCCTGAGAATGAAACGTCTTCGGCTGAGATTTTGCCAGCTTCGCCGCCTGTGCCTGCATGGTCGCGGACCCTGCCAGTTTCAGCAGCCCCATTCCCTGCCGCAGCCCAGCCAGCCGTTGATGCAGCCCTGCGGTTTTGGCTTCAAACTTCTGAAAATCTGCCGCCACCATCTGGCCGCAGGTTTTCACAAGCTCATCGATTTGATTCTGAACTTCACTCGCCTCGGCTTCCAGCCGTTGATATTCTGCGTTCATCCCTGAATCGCTCCCTGAAAAAGCTTTGTTCAATATCGCCTTTTTACAGCGATTCAGGGATTTTGGCCTAGATCAGCTTCACTCACACAAATTCCCGACAGAACGCGAATCCGCCCGTGTTCATTCGGGGACGGAACTGTTCTTGGTAAAACAATTCTTACCCAAGACCCCCGTGGCGGCGTAGACCAATTTGTTCAGGCAGCCGAATGCGTCACCGCGCTATGGAGATGTCGGAAAGTGCAGTCTGGGAGTTCAGACCTGAAAGAGTCAAATGAAATCCAGAACAAACCGCAGGTCGCACGAAAGCATTTTACGCACCAGCCTCGATGTCGCCTGAAATCGAGTATCAGGACAGGTTCCAGGAAGGCTCATGCGCAACCTGCTCCTGGATCGTCGCTGCACTTGGCAGCAGCGGCAAATGAGATTCCAATCCCACAAGTCTGAGACGCAACAAATTCCAGATCATTTGGTCTCTTCACTTCATTCCATAACTGGACTACGCCGGGGCAATTCTGCACGGAATTAATGTCATGAAAAACCGTCACACCACCCGGACTCAGCGCCTTAACGTCATTCTCATAATCCCGCCTGACGCCTTCATAGGAATGGTCCGCGTCAATAAAGATACAGTCATAT
>JANOUN010000020.1:0-4146 GCA_031416875.1 Planctomycetota bacterium
GCGAGTGGCGAGTGGCGAGTGGCGAGTGGCGAGTGGCGAGTGGCGAGTGGCCAGTGGCCAGTGGCCAGATTCTGTCTTCACTGGTTATTCGGATTTGGTCATTCGGATTTGGACATTGGTCACTCGGATTTGGGCATTCCCTCACGCCGCTCGGGTCTTTTTCGCGGTCGCCACGAAATTCCCATGTTCATCGACGTCTTCAAATCGCAGCGACAGACGCCGGGAGATTCCCGATTCTTCCATCGTGACGCCATATAAGACATCCGTGACGGCCATCGTGGGCTTGCGGTGCGTGATCATGATGAACTGTGTGTTTTGCTGGAATTCCCGCAGTACGTTGACGAACCGGCCGATATTGCCGTCGTCCAGAGCCGCATCGACTTCATCCAGAATGCAGAACGGACTGGTGCGACTCTTGAAAATCGACAACAGCAATGCCACCGCCGTCAGCGTCTTTTCACCACCACTTAACAATGAGATGCTGCGAAGTTCTTTCCCCGGCGGGCGGGCGACCACGTCGATCGAACACTCCAGCACATCCTCCGGATCTTCCAGTATCAGATCCGCCTCGCCCCCACCGAACAGCTTGCGGAACAGTTCTCTGAAAAAACCGCGAATCGTCTCAAAGGATTCCAGAAACATGCGGCGGCTTTCCACATTGATCCGTCGTACGATGTCGCTCAAAGCATCGCGGGCCGCCTCAAGGTCCGTCAGCTGCGTATGCAGTCGTTGAAATCGCGTCTCCAGTTCAATCAGGTTGTCCAGGCTTTCAGTACCGACATTGCCGATTTTTCGCAGCTGCCGCCGAAGTCGTTCAACACGCCGATCAATCTCGCCTCGAATTTCTGCATACTGAGTCGGATCGGCGATGATGCTCTGATGCAACTCATTGAAGACTGGAAGATCCGCAGCCGCAGTGAGCGACGCCATCTTCTGCGGCTGATCGGTCTCTGCGTCGCTTTCATTCTCACTGCCTGCTGCACTGGCGTCTCGCTGCAGCCAGAGAGCCACCGCCGAACGACCGGAGGCAACGGCTTCGCGGACTTCGATCTGAAATTCTTCACGAATACGTTCCGCAGTCGTGGTCAGCTGATGATCGATGCTGCGCACCTGAAGTTCGGTCTCATGGTGCCGTGATTCATGCTGGCGGCAGATGTCCCGAATCCGGGTCTCTGCGGACGAAGCGGCGTTTCGATTGACGCGCAGCAGGTTGCGAGCGCTGGCACGGTGATGCACATCCGTCGCAAGCTTTTCATCGGTCACGCTCAGTTCGGCAACTTCTGCCGAAGCGTTGAGTCGCGCGATGAGCAGATCGCGTTGACGTTCTGCCGCAGCGGTCAGACGCCGATCGGCTTCCTGCTGCTGCAGTTGACGCTGTTCAAGATCTTCGCGGACTCGTTCGGCAGCTTCCTGAAGTCCCAGCAGGCGTTCTTCCGAACGTGTGAGTTCCAGGCTGGCCGTCGTACGATCCCGATCAAGGGCTTCGAGTTCGTGCTGCCGATTGTTTTGTTCGCTGGTGAGTTCAGCGATATGTTCCTGTCGCTGCTGCAACCGGGCCTCACCGGACTGATGCTGCTGTTGAGCCGTTTCAATCCGGGCGACCAGATCCGCGATCTCCAGGGACAGTTTCTGTCGCTGAGCTTCCAGCAGATCGGCGCGCTGCTGAGCTTCTTTCAATTGGCGACGCTGTTCGACCATCAACTGTTCCGCTGTCCGCGACTTACTCCCATGCTCGTTCACTTTTGTGCGAGTCTGCGTCAACTGGTCATCAGTGGACACGATATTCTGACTCAATGCACGCAGCATCAGTTCGCGCTGAGCGATTTCGTGTTCCAGACGATGCAGTTCGTTTCGCAGCCGGCGAAGTTCGCTCTTCCGCGACAGCAACGCCGATTCATTCCGCACGGTCCCGGCGAAAAGTGTGCCATCGCTTTCAATCAGTTCTCCCTGCAGCGTCACGAACCGGCAATGGCCTTCGGTGAGCGAATGCAGCCGCAGCGCGTCGGCCAGGGTTTCAACAACCCATGTGTCCGCCAGCAGATGGCTTGCCAGCGTGGACATGGACTGCGGAGGTCTGGCCAGTCCGTCGGCTCGACCAACGACGCCTGCATGGCCAAAGAGCACTGGTGGAGCCGTGTCGCCCTGGGAAAAGACGGATCGAATCACAGGACTGCCGGAACGCGGGTCGACCCACGTCACCTGCATCAAATCGGAAGATCCGGCGGCCAACATGCTTTCAATCGAATCGCCACCGGACCGCGAAGCCGGCTTCTCACGTCCCCACCACGAACTGGCTTGCCGCGAAATGTCGGATTCGCCGTCCACGCCATCGGCCCACATGGTGTCATCATTCCGTCGCAGACTGCCGCGTAGCTCGGACAGATCGCCGTTGGCCACATCCGTGTTTTCGATGGAAATGAATCCGACGCGGTCTGTAATGCGACAACGCCCGGAATTCAGGTACTCAATCAGTGGCTTCATCTGCGTCACAACCAGCAACTGAGCGCGTCCCGACAACGCGACTTCCAGCAGCGCGGCATTTTCCATATCGACGTCCAGCAGGTCCGCCACGCTGCCGCAGATCAGATTCCACGGTGCCGAATCGGCTTCGTCGGCTCGCCGCAGGATTTCGCGAACGCCGATGCCAAAGCCTTCCTGACGATCTTCCAGATCTTCCAGCACGGCACGTCGCGCAACCTGCGCACTGCGGTGTTCGCGAAGTTCCGCCAGAGACTGCTGCGACTGACTGCGTTCGGTGACCAGCTGTTCGCGGCTCCGAATCAAACTGTCAGCGTCGTTTTCAACCTGCTGCAGCGCAGACTGTGCCTGGATCAGGGCTTCCTCAAGCTCCGGTATCTTCGCCTGCAATACTTCAATCTCATTGTGCAGCAGTGTGGACTGTTCTTCCAGTGTTTCACGACGTTTTTCCGCGGACTGTTCCAGTGCGCGAAGATTGCTGAGTGTTGAAGCGGCCTCGGAATTCAGCCGCACCTGCTGCATGAGTTCATGGCGGGCTCCTTCGATGTTGTCTCGCGCTTTCGTCAATGCCTCGTGCAGTGCCGCGACCTGATCGTCTCCCGAAATCATCGTGGACCGACGACGATCAAAGGCCGCTCGTTCCTGGGTGAGTACGGAGTCCAGATGTGCTTCTTCCGCTTCCGCTTCCGTCACGCGATTCTTCATCAGATTCTGCTGACGGATGAGACGCTGCAAGTCAGATTTCAGTTCTTCCTCGCGCGCGGCCTGATGGCGAACCGTCGATTCCAGACTGGCAATCCGGCTGCGCAGATCACTTCGCCGCCGTTCGACTTCACGCAGCTGATCATCGACTTCCGCCAATGCGGCATCGGCTGCGGTGACCTGAGCTTCTGCTTCTGCCTGCTTTTGTCGCAGGTCCAGCAACGTGGCCGCGGATTCCTGCATCTGGCCCTGCAATAAATCGCGTTGCGTCGATTCACGACGAAAATCGTCAGCCGCCAGTCCGACCCACAGTTGTTCAAGTTCCGTGGACACCGATCGATACCGCGATGCACGCTGGGCCTGAGTTCGCACGGTGCTGACCTGCGTCTCGACTTCATCCACGAGATCGGCAAGCCGCACAAGGTTCTGTTACACCCGTTCCAGGCGTTTGAGCGCCTCAGTTCGCTTCTGCTTGAAACGGCTGATGCCCGCTGCTTCTTCAAAGATCAGCCGGCGATTGGCGGCATTGGACTGCAGAATCTGATCGACGCGGCCCTGTTCGATGATGCAGTATGTGGCGGCCCCTGCACCGGTGCCGACAAAGAGTTCCCGCACGTCTTTCAAGCGGGCTGTCTGGCGATTGATCAGATATTCCGAATCACCGGACTGCCAAATGCGGCGACCGATGGAGACTTCATCCTGATCCATCGGGATAAAACGCGTCTGATTGTCGAAGATCAGCGTGGCTTCGGCAAACTGCGATCCCGTACGACTGGCGGAGCCGTTGAAGATCACGTCGGTCATGTCCTTCCCGCGGAGACTCTTCGCACTCTGGTCGCCCAGAATCCACTTAATGGAGTCCACGACGTTGCTCTTTCCGCTCCCGTTCGGACCCACGACACCGGTGATTCCCGATGCAAAGTCAAAACTGGTGCGGTCGGCGAAACTCTTGAATCCAAAGAGTTC
>JANOUN010000021.1:0-2520 GCA_031416875.1 Planctomycetota bacterium
ACTGCTGCCGGCGGCTGAGCGATGGCCAGAGTACAGGCTGAGTGAATCAGCAGAGCTAACATGAAACATCGTCTCATAATCTTCAACTCCACAGCGTGTTCATTTTATGCCGCACGCGGCTGGCATTGGCTCAGTTTAACCGCGTGCCCAACGGGCCGCGCGAGCAGCGTCGCGCCGGCTGGATTCCCACGCGCGGGGCGTTGCCCACGCGGTTAAACGAATGTGCCATCCTCTGATTACGGCTGTGTCGCCTGCATTGTGTGATACAAATCCTTCATTGGCTGCTGGTTGACGTGCAGCAGTCCTTCGTGTGCACGATCCGGATCGACGTTCAGGTACAACACGCTGGCAAATGCCAGTGTCAGAATCAGCATCTCCGGCGAGCGCCGTGTCGCGGTGAGTCCCGCCTGATAGCCGACGGAGGCCATGCCCAGCACGTTGAGACTGAACAGCGCAATCCAGATGGTGACAGGTATCCGGCTCAGGAGGCCGAGGATTGAGGCCACCATGGCGGCCACCGGCGCGTCTTTTTCGTCCGGTGAGTGCGCGTGTCGGCTTTTCCCGATACGATACCCAAGCTCCACCGAAAGCATCCCGATGAACATGGTTAACAGAAAAAAGCACCAAAGCGGAATCACATCCAGTGGCTCAGAGTTCATCGGGAAACCCCTTTCTCGAAATACCCTGTCTTGCCGCCCTCCAAAATTGCTTCCGGCGTCATGGTCGCAAACACATGCATCAAACGAGCAATGACACCCGTCCAGCCGGTCTGATGGCTGACACCCAGCTTGCCGGGATCATGAACTGCGGCGCGAAGTTCCGGACGGGCGTTGAGAAAGTGTTGCATTTGCTCGCCGAGTTCCGGGTACTTTCTGACCAGTGCGCCGTCGAACATTGTGGCGGCACACAGCGGCAACAGGCCCACCATCGAACGCACCTTCAGGCGTTCCGCATGGCCGTTGGGTAAACGCAGCACGTCGTAGTAGAATCCGTCTTCCTCATCCCACATTCCCACGCCTCCGCCGAGGTGTCCCAGCGATGAGGCGATCCACAGGAAGTGTTCCATGAATTTGGTGGCCATTTCTGCATATTCGGGATCGGTCAACGCCAGTTCGCAGGCGATCTCAAGCATGTTCTGGCTGAACAGAGCCATCCACGCCGTGCCGTCAGCCTGTTCCAGGCGTCCACCGGTCGGCAGCGGCGCGCTGCGGTCGAACACGCCGATGTTATCGAGTCCCAGAAAGCCACCTTCGAACACGTTGCGGCCTGTGGGATCCTTGCGGTTGAGCCACCATGTGAAATTCAGAAGCAGCTTCTGAAAACAGCTCTTGAGCCAATCGCGGTCGCCCTCGCCCTTCTGCGCTTTCTCCAGCCGGTAGGTGAAGATGGCGGACCACGCATGCACCGGCGGATTGACATCACCAAAGTTCCACTCATACGCCGGCATCTGACCGTTCGGGTGCATGTAGCGTTCACGCAGCATCAGCTTCAACTGCTGCTTGCCGAAATCAGGATCGACCAGCGTCAGGGCGATGACATGAAAAGCCCGGTCCCATGCCGCGTACCACGGATATTCCCACTTGTCCGGCATCGAAATCACATCACCGTTGTACATATGGTGCCAGCCATCGTTACGCGGGCTGACCTTGTGGTTTGCCTTGAACGGGTCGGAGCCTCGCTCCGACAGCCACTTATCGACGTCGTAGTGATAGAACTGCTTGCTCCACAGCATTCCCGCCAGCGCCTGGCGCATGACATTGGCCTGGTCGGCATTCAGCGACCTGGGAATCACGGAGCCATAGAATTTGTCTGCTTCCTGACGGCGGGCCTGAAGGACTTTTTCAAAAAGCTTCCCGAACGAGGCGGCAGTCTCGCTTTTGCCTGGTGGAGATGCTGCCGGTACAACACTGAGGAGCCGCGATCGATCGTTGCCATTGATTGCCGGGGCCGCCATCTCGACCGTATCAGTGTCGCCAGACTCGCTCATGTGTATTCCCTTTGCTGTTAAGGATGCCAGTGACAGCCCTCGCTGACGCTTCGGGTTAAATTCACTTTCGACCGCGGGAGGTATGAGTCGGCAGCAAGTCAGGGTCCTGTGAGGTGATCCAGGTAATACTATACCTTTTTCGCCCAGGCCAGCAACTCTTCCGTGGCGTCCACGCGTTCCCACGGGAAGCCTTCGCGCCCGAAGTGCCCGTAGGCCGCAGTCCTGAGATAGATGGGCCTTCGCAGGTCCAGGTGATCGATGATTCCGCGGGGTGACAAGGGAAAGACTTTGCGCACGAGCTTCGCGAGGTCCGGTTCGTGAAGTTCACCGCTTCCGCAGGTAGCTGCCCATTTTGCGTGAGGCTGTCTTTTACGGGGTTTGCGGTACCGTAAGAGAGCAGGAAATTGGGTTCAAACCGGTTCGGGCTGAGTTGGCGGACCTCTTTTTGCCCGGATTGCTTCCAGCTCAAGTTCGAATAATGACTTGCCGGTATCCACCCATCGACCAACTTCCGCCAGCATGTTCGACAATGT
>JANOUN010000022.1:0-3261 GCA_031416875.1 Planctomycetota bacterium
AGCAATTATTTAGTCCGCTTCATTCAGACGGTCCAACCGACAGCACACTGATTTCTACGCGTTTTGAAGTCGAAGCGATCTGTTCCATGAACAACGAGAACCTTCCCACAGCGAACCGCCCTGCTCTCTCTGTCGTGGTGCCGGTCTTCAATGAGCAGGACAGTCTGGTTCAGCTGATTGATGAACTGAACGCTGGTATCGGCAGCGCCGTGACGACGTTTGAAGTGATCTTCGTCGATGATGGCTCAACCGACGAATCATGGCGCGTCATCACGCAGTTGTCGCAAGGGGGCGAGTCGAACGGTGCATCTGTTTCCGGAATTCGTCTGCGCCGCAATTTTGGCAAAGCCGCCGCGTTGACCGCTGGCATGAAGATGGCCACGGGTGAACTCATCCTGATGCTCGATGCCGATCTGCAGGACGACCCGGCAGAATTTCCGGCACTGCTCAGGCAGATCAAGGCGGGCTATGATGTGGTGAACGGCTGGAAGGAACGTCGGCTGGATCCATGGCACAAAGTGTATCCGAGCAAAGTCTTCAACTGGATGGTCGGCGCGATGACCGGCCTGAAGCTGCACGATCATAATTGCGGATTGAAGTTGTTTCGAACCCAGGTCGCCCGGGAAGTTCAGATCTATGGCGAATTGCATCGCTTTATTCCCGTGCTGGCCCATGCACGCGGATTCAAGGTTGCCGAAGTCGCCGTGAACCATCGACCTCGGCAGCATGGTCATTCCAAGTACGGAGTTCGACGTTTCATTCGCGGACTCCTCGACCTGTTGACAGTCACGTTTCTGACGGGTTTCGGCCGTCGCCCATCGCACGCACTGGGAACCATCGGACTGGGATTTTTTGTGCTGGGGATGCTGGGACTCGGCTATCTGAGCCTGCTCTGGCTGGCCATGCAAACGGGACTTGTCAAGCCCGCCGTACCAATCGGAAATCGTCCGTTCCTGGCCTATTCGATTGCTGCCTCACTCCTCGGCGGCCAGGCCCTGTCCCTCGGCTTACTCGCCGAACTCATCGTCGCCAACAACTCCCGCACCCCCGAGAGCTACAGTGTGAGCGAAACGACGGCTGGAAAAGCGGAAACGTGATGCGACGTAAAGAGCAACCTGACATGCACAAAGCCTGTCGAGGTCGTCCAGTTGCATCGCACTCTGATTCATGTGTTAATCGATATCAGCCCCTTCGAGACTGATTCTGGAAACGTTTTTCTGTTGCGTCGGGTGGTTTGGTGAAAGACGACCGTTGCAGGTTTGTACCTTGGACATTCATGTCCGAGATATTGGCCAGGGACCGTCGCATGATCGAACGGCTGCCAGGGCACAATAGCCTTCGCTTCGGCAGTGTTTCATGGCCATGCGACGGACATGAATGTCCATCCTACAGAGGATCTTTCCGCCATCGCACCCAAAACTTGACTCATCTGCAACATGTATTGAAAAGCAAAGCGCAGCCAAAGGCGGGACTCCGGACAGATGCGACCGGAAGTTGTCCCGCTTCATCTGAGCAGTTCTTTTCGCACGCGCCCGTCACCGGCGATGGGATGTGGCCGGCCTTGTTGATCGGGGATCGTGGTGGCTTCATCGTAACCGAGCAGATGGTACGCCGTGGCCTGCATGTCCTTCGGGGATATTGGCGTATCGATGACATCACCGCCGATCGAATCAGTTTCGCCGACAATACGACCTCGCGCCATGCCGCCTCCGGCGAACACCGACGAATACGCACGAGACCAGTGATGGCGGGCACCTCCGGTGGGCTTGGAATCGATTTGCGGAGTGCGTCCATGTTCGCTGGTGCAGAGGACCAGCGTTTCATCGAGTAGTCCCCGATCGTCCAGATCTGCAATCAACGCTGAGTAACTCTGATCGAAGACCGGCAGCAGGTAGTTCCGGAGTCTCGGGAAATGATTCGAATGCGTGTCCCACACCGATGCTCCGTGAGGACCGAACGGATCCCAGAACACCGACACAAAACGAGCGCCTGCTTCCACCAGACGTCTCGCCGCAAGACAAGACTGGCCAAACAGTGAGATTCCGTAACGCTCTCGCATCGCATGGGATTCACGACCCACGTCCAGGGCTTCACGAATCCGATTTGACCCAATTAAGGAAAAGGCTCGCTGCTGCTGAGCGTCATAGTTCCCGATCTCGGCCGCACGGTCCATCAGAGGTCGCGTCGCATCGAACTGTTGCAGCAAATGGACTCGTGCATCGAATCGCTGCGCAGACAATTCCTGCGGCAGCTGGCAACCGTCGGACAGCTGAAATCGTCCTGCCGCGTCGATCCCGGCATGTGGGTCCCGGACTTGCTCCGTCTGACTGTCGGCATTCAGTTTCGGAACAATCACGGTGCCCTGCCCTTCGAAACTGGTCCAGAACGGATCGTGGCTGTTCCCCAGAAATGCCGCGTACGGGCCAGCCTGATCTGACGAGCTGCCTTTGGAACAAAATCGCCAGGGCAACCCGACGTTGCGGGGCATCGACGGAGATTTGGTGCCGGATCGGCGTCCGTCCAGATAATCCACGACCGATCCCATAAACGGCCACTGTTGCGGATCCCGGGGACTCGTTTCGAGGGGAATACTGTACGTTGGCATTCCGGTCATCACATACGCACAGCAGTGAATCGGATACTCGTGCGTCATCGACCGAACGACCGTCAATCGATCCGCAATGCGCGCAATCTGCGGGAGCCCTTCGCAGATCTGCAAACCTGGGACAACCGTGTCTATGGCCTTCATCTCGCCTTGAATCTCTGCCGGAGCCAGGGGTTTGGGATCGAACGTCTCGTGCTGGGGAGGCGATCCAAACAGGAACACAAAGATGCAGGCCTTGGCCCGACTGCCCGCCACGCCCTGCCCCGCGTTGGCCGAACCTGTGCCGGTTCCAAGTCCGAGCGCGCTGATGCCACCAATCTGCAACAGGTCGCGACGAGTAATCCCGTCACACAGTCGTTTTGGACTTCCCGAAATTCGAAGCATGGCCAAATCTCCCATAAGTCGCGGTTATCGTACCGCCACGATCGTCTGCACTCCAGTGCGTCGTCAGGATTAAGAATTTGGGTTGATTCTGTAGGCCGGACCAAGCGCAGCGCAGTTCCGGCAATCACCAGACACCTGCCGGAACGGCGCTGCGCTTGGTCCGGCCTACAGTCTCAACCCAGATTGTTAATCCTGACGACGCACTGGAGTGCAGACGATTATGGCGGTACGATGGCACGTGTCTTACAGGGAATCCGGCCATGCTTCGAATT
>JANOUN010000023.1:0-4386 GCA_031416875.1 Planctomycetota bacterium
CGGGAGAAATGCAGTCGCACCGGGCATGAACCGTGCCTGAAGTTGGCTGAATACGCCGATCGAATGTCCCCACAACGGCGGTGTCACGCATTTGATCAGCACCAGGACCCACAGCGCATGAGCCAGATGCGGACGGTTCTTCGCGGCGAGCTTCACCACGACCGCGACGACAATTGCCAGCGCGGTAATTTGCCATGCTTGTGTCATCAGGAGACCAAGGATGTGATCGCTCATCGTTCGCCTCCATGCTGTAATTCATGTCGGCCCTGCCAGCATTCCATGTACCTTGGACATTCATGTCCGAGATCTGCACCACGAAACACTCCACGAACGAGCAAGTGTTGATGCGGGAAATCTTGTGCATTAATGCTGCTGATTGGCCAAAAGACGGACAAGAATGTCCATCCTACGGTTCGCCTTTCGGCGAAAGTCCATTCCTGCAAGAAGGACCTACCTGAAAGATCATTTCTCATCGCGGCCTCCTTCCAGTCGATCCAGCAACTGGCGAAGCTGCTCGATATCATCGGGGGAAAACCGGCGTTCCTCAACAAGGTGCTTCATCAGTGGCAGCGTTTCACCGCCGAACAGCAGATCCACCATCTCGCCCACGGTTTCGCGGATGACGGTCTGAGGCCGAACTTTGGGTGAGTAAACTCGATTACGCCCCTCCAGCTTCGCGTTGAGATATCCTTTTTCTTCCAGTCGGCGGAGATACGTCTGCACGGTCGTGAAATCAATGTCACGCCCGGCGGGCAGCGCGTCGAAGACCTGCCTGACGCCAGCGCTCTTCAGTTCCCAGACAATCCGGGCAATCTCCAGCTCGGCCTTCGACAACCCCGGTCTTGGCGGCATTTCGCGTCCTCCCTGCCCTGTCATCCTCAACTACAAATGTCCCTGAGGCAGAACTATAGACGTACATTTGTAGTCGAGTCAAGGGCGATCGTCATGCGGTGTTCTGACCGGAGAATTCCAGAATATGGATTTTTGCAGATCCTCCCTGATAGACTCCTTCCACCAGTTGCCGCCCGTTCGCGTTGGCCGATTGTGAAACTAACAGAGCGATGCGGCGGCCGTCCGGATGAAGACTCAAACTTCGCCCATTCGTGATGGAGTTGCGTTCATAAAACGCCTTGTCCTCCGCTGGTGTCCAGCACCACACAAATCCTTTCCCCGGAAAGGCGCATGAAGTGGCCATCACGAAACCGGCTGGATGAAACACCGCATCGTAGGCAAAGCCATCGTCGCTCTTTCCCATCTGCATTTCACGAAGCTGCTGCCCGGTTTCCCAGTCGAAGACCAGGACGCAGGGAAATCCTGTCGAGAAACCTCCGCCCGGAGTCTTCTGACCCGCACAGGCCAGCTGTTTCCCCTCGTGGTCAAAGGCCAGATGCCGCACTCCGCCGCACTCCTGAATCCTGTCGAGCTGATAAAGCACGCGAGCATCGATTTCCCGCCGCACCGTCGCTGCGACCGGATCCCATTCACGGATGACGCCTTTCAGGTCGCCGGAAATCAGTGACGTCCCCTGCGGATGAAAACACAGACTGAAGACTTTCTCGGGATGCGACCACTCCTTCTGCAGAGTCCCGTCGGTCGCCGACCAGATGCGAACCACGCGATCGTTGCCTCCTGTCGCAAGGAGCTTTCCGTCCGGACTGACGGCCACCGCGCGAATCCAGCCGTCATGGGCTGATTCATTCTTCCAGACCGGCGCGGGAGTCTCGTCCGTGTATTGCCAGACGGCAATTTGTCCCCATGAATCCGCCGAAACGATGCGTTCCGTTCCCGGAATAAAGGACAGGCACTGCACCCATGCATGATGACCGAGGCATGGATGGAGCCGCTTGATCTCCTCACCACGCATGTCCCAGCGCTGGATCGTGGCATCGTATCCGCTGGCGATCAGGAAATTCCCGCACGGACTGAAGCGCGCCTGAAAGAGCTGCCGTTCGTATTCAACGAGCTTTCCTGTCGGCCTGGGTTCGTACTGCGCGAGCAATGTTGCATTGTTCATTAGATCACTTCGCAAGGCTTAGGGCGTCGTCAGGACTAAGAATTTGGGTTGAGTCCTACCCCAAAACCAAGCATTGACGCCCGCGTTAGGCCAGTAATTCAGAAATCGGGCTGCACTCTTCATTGGCCACCGGTAACGGCTGGCCGTGGTTATCGTACTCCATCATTTCCGGAGGAACACCCATTGCTTTGAACCACGTGTGGAACAAATCGCCGATGTCATGCGGCTGGCTATCCACAAACGTGCCCTGGTCATTCGTTTTTCCGACAACGACTCCGCGTTGAATCCCCGCTCCCGCCATGGCGATCGACCAGGCTTCCGGCCAGTGATCACGACCAACGTGGGAGTTGATTTTCGGAGTTCTTCCGAATTCGCTCATCACAATCACCAGCACATTGTCCAGCATCCTGCGTTCGTGCAGATCTTCGATGAGCGCGGCGAAGGGCTGATCGAACTGCCGGATCAAACTGTCGCTGGCGTTGAAGTTGTCCCCATGACTGTCCCAGTGATACGAATTGACCTTCACAAACCGCACGCCGGTTTCGAGCGTCCTGCGAGCCAGCAGCAAATGCCGTCCCAGTTCGTGCGTGCCATATCGCTCGCGATCTTTGTCAGTGAACGACGATTCATCAAACAGATCGCCCCGGTCCATCAGTTTCTTCGCCAGCTCATACACGTAGCTGTTGGCTTCGGTCCATTCTTTCCGACGTCCGACAGCATAGCGATCATTGAACTTTTGGCGGAGTTCGTTCCGCAGTTCATTCTCTTCGGGACTGATGGATTTCTTGAGCAACAGATTATCCGGCGGTTTGCCATCGCCGAGTGCCAGGGCTCCGTACTTCGCGCCGAGAAACCCGGCGTCGCTGGCCTTGAAACCTCCGCTGTACGGCTTGATCCAGAGATACGGTGGCATTCCACTGCTGGTCGGGCCGAGCAGTTTTGCGACGGCCGAGCCGAGAAACGGATAGTCGACGCCGCGATTTTTCGGATCGCCGCGATTGATTTTCGCTACGCCCGCCGAATGGCTGTTATCCTGAGTGCAGACACTGCGGAGCAATGCGAGATGATGCATTTGTTTTGCCGTGTGCTGCAGCAGCTCGCAGACATTGATCCCCGGAACCGACGTCGGGATCGCCCGAAACGGGCCGCCAAATTCGGTGTTCGGTTTGGGATCCCAGCTTTCGAGCTGACTCATGCCGCCATCCAGCCAGATCAGCAGCACTTGCTTGTCATTCTTCGCCAGTTCATCGGCAACACAGGGCTGCAGAAATGATCGCAGCCCGAGCCCTCCCGCGGCCATCGTGCCCAACAGCTGCCGACGCGAATACCGGTGTTCCCAGGGTTTGCAGAGTTGTGATGGACTCATATCTGTTCTCTGTCCCGCGCTTCAATGATTGATCACAAATTCCATCGACGTCAGCATCGACCACGCCCACATCCCGATCGCCTTTTCCCGGTCGTTAATGTGTTGTGCCAGCCAGGCAACGAGTTCAGTACGTTCGTCATCAGTCGGCTTGCGGGTGAATATGGACAAATACAGTTCTTCAGCCAGAAGCTGATCGTCGGCCATGTTCATCAGTCGATCGATCAGATTCCCCGGCTGCCGTGACAGCAAGTGCAGAGACGTTTCATCATTCAGCGTGAATAACGCGCCTTTCACGGTGGGGTTGATCTGATCTTCCGGCTCACGCGGTTCATTGGCAAACGCCCCAATGTACTTTGTCGTCAGGTCTACCAGTTCAGGACTTTTGTCAGTCATTGTGCCCCGTGTCTCCGACGCGGGTATGTTCTTTGTCGTCAGGTCAACCAGTCCAGGATTTGGTTTCCCCTCCGGCCCTGGCTGCAGCAGGCGAACGAGATTGCCCGTAGCCTGGAGCGTGCTGTACAGGAGTTGCTCGGCCAGCAATCGTTTTTCATTGAACAGCCGATAACTGTGCGGCGGAATTTGATCAAGACTGACGGCTCCCGGTTCACCAGTTTCATCTGCCATTCCAGCCGGATACCGACTGCTGCGTTGATACGTCCGAGTGAGTGCCAGTTCGCGAAGCATCCATTTGATGTCGTACTGATGGGCCGCGAATTCTGAGGCCAGCAGTTCGAGCAGTTCCGGATGCGACGGCGGATTCTCTGAATGATGCAGATCGAGCGGATGCACAAGACCACGTCCCATCATCATGAACCACAAACGATTGGCGATGTTCTTCGAAAAGAGCCGGTTTTCCGGCGTCGGAAACTCATTGGCCAGCAGCGCGAGAGCGCTGACGGCAGGACCGTCTTTCACTTGTTCGGGGACATTAATCTCTTTCGCAAATGGAATGCGCGGCCCGGTCTGGTGCGGCGTGGGATCGAAGACAGAAACGAACTCCAGTTTC
>JANOUN010000024.1:0-14847 GCA_031416875.1 Planctomycetota bacterium
TTCTGCTCCCAATTTTGGGTTCCACGACAAATGCAGTGCGCAACATCAACTGGTTTGTGGACGGGATGAATTTGCCTCGTCCTGGGATTCACCGCAGAGCGGTTTCAGAAATTAGCCGGTGGTAAGCGAAGCGCCACCACCGGAAAGTCATAAAAGAGAATTGCACCCTGACAAGGGTGCCAGAAACGCATGATCTGGCATCCCTCCGGGATGCGGTTTTCATAACACCCTGAACCGGTGGTGCGCCCTATGGCGACCACCGGCTAATCTCTGGAATCCTTTCAGGATTGAAATCCCAGTTTCTTCCTGAATTCAGGCAGGAGATCATCAGGATGATCGTCTGCGCGAGAGACAAAATGAAGTAAGGGCAGAAAGAAAAACTCAATGCTTTTTGACAAACTTGACAAGCTGGAAGCTTATCCCACTTCAAATCAACAGACCGCCGGCAAACGCCCGTGAACAGGGATTGACGGCAAGGGCTGGAATCATTGCGTTTGCATCGGGTTCCGGAATCGCCACGACAACAGATGCACTCTCTGACAACTCCGGCGTAAGATATACGCATGACGTTCCGGCAAAGATTTTTCGTGACTGCTGCGCTGATATCGCTTGTTGTGCAGGCGAACCTGGTGGTTGCACGGGCGGATGAAATTGCCGATGGTGAACGAGAATTTGTGCAGCGGTTGCAGTCTCGGCAGTTCTTTGATCTGGCAGAGCAATTCTGCGTTCGACAGTCGGAAAACGGCAGAACCCCGGACGAACGTGCGGCATGGCAGCTCCTGTTGGCAGATTGCCGCGAGCAACACGCATGGGCATTGCGGGAACCTGGGCGAACGCAGATTCTGACTCATGCGGTAGAAAGTATTACGCAGTTTGTCCGCAAAGAAAGTCCCGGTGCGGAACTGGACCTGCTGCTTCGCGTGCGACAGATCGAAATTCTTTCCACGATTGCAGTGATCGATGCAAGGTGTTCCGAATTCGGACCGAAGATCGCTCCGCAGCCTTTGGCAACTCAGGCGATCACGGAAGGACTGCAGCTTGCGGAGGCCATGCTGCTGCAGATCGATCAGATTCGGAAAGACATCGAGAGTGATGTGGCACGAGCGGCTCGGGATCGGACTCGGTATGTCGTGGCGGAGCTCCTGCTCAATCAGGCCCGGCAGAATCCGGCGGATGCCACAGTGCGAGCCAGAGCAGCCACGGCAGCAGAGCAACTGATGAAATCCAGTGGCGACGAGGAAATGCGTTTCCAGGCTCGGCGACTGCTTGCGGAATCACTGCTGGACAGGAAAGACGTTAAAGGTTTCGACCTGTTGGTGACATCGCTGACATTGATGGCGGAAAGTGAGGCTCAGCAGATCGCTGTCGCAGCGTTGAAAACTCGAGGCATGTTGCGACGCGATCAGCCTTCGGAAGCGCTGCAGTTCTGTCTGGATCTGGAAAAGCAGGCACTGCGATCGGAGGAACTCAGCATGCTGCGTCTGGCTTCGTTGTTGAATCTGTTCGAACTGCTGCATCAGCTGGATGCACCGGATCTCAGGCAAAAAACCGCAGACGAGTTTCGATTGCTCAGTCGGCGAGTGAGTTCCGGGGCCAAAGGTGTGTGGCGGGACTGTTGCGAACGGATTGCGTTGCGGTTCAGCCATGTGGAGAAGTTCGGTCCGGAAGCAGCCACAGCCGTTGAAAGCGTCGCCGATCTGATCGCAGCAGGCGATTTCGCAGCGGCTCGAAAATCGCTGCTGGAAATGCGGGCGTCGTTTGAACGAACCAGTCCACAGATCGCGGCCACATTGTCGATGCAGGCCGGGGATCTGGCGATTCGCATAAATGACTGGCCAGCCGCTCAGGAAGATCTTGATTCCGCCGTCGGCCTGTTTCGGACGGCGAAGAATCAGGAGCAGGAAGCTGCCTCGGATTTGTTGCGCATCTACGCGATGGGGCGTCATTGGGACGCCGAAGTGTCTGCCCCGATTGAAAGCCGCGACACACTGGAAGTGGCTTATCGGAGTGCATTGGAGCAGCATATTGCAAAGTACTCCGATGCGGTCACGACTGCGAAGGCCCGTGAATGGCGAGCCATGCTGATTCGTGAGACAGATCCCGTCGCAGCAGCAGAGGAGTTACTCGCGCTGACCAGTCACGCTGTCAACGAGGAGTTCCGGCGGCTGATTCAGGCTGGTGAGATTCTGATTGAAATAACGTTTGATTCGCGCACTGCCGTGACGGTCATTGATGCAGATCGGCTCACAGCAGCTATCAAGGCGTGGGCCTTGCGCGCCGAAGAAGTGCTGGCAGTGCATGTTGAAACGGTGACACCCGCTTCGCCGGAAGGATGGGTTCGCCCAGTGCTTGAGATTCAGCGGCTGATGTTTTCGCTGCAACGTCGCTGGGCAGCTTCAGACGACTGGCAGAGACTGGGCACAGATGCCGCACTGCAAATAAATGCACTTGCCGCGACCGGTTCAACGGACGTGGCGGAAGCTCAATCAAATCGATTCCCCGACGAGCAGCAGATTCAGATCACGGATGCCATCGCCGACGGGAATGCGATGTCGGCACTCGCGGCATGTCGGCAATTGCTCGGGTTCGATGCCATGCAGGAATCTCGGAATGTTCTGTTGCAGCAGTCGCGAGAGCAGCGACGTCAGCTTGCCGGTTTTCTTCTGCATCAGGCGAGTGAAACCAATGATCCCATTCCCGGCGACCCGCAGGTGGGATTCCTGGCACTCGATCTGCTGAGTGACGAGACCCAAGTTGCCATGCCTGTTGATCGTCAGCTTGAACAACTTCCGATGATTCTTGCAGCATCGAGAGTTGCCGACAATTTTCAACGGTTCGATGCGGTGATCGGTGAAATTACCGCCAAGCCTCTCAGCGATGCGCAGTTGCAGTCGACGGCAACAATTCTGCAGCGGCGAAATGCGATGAAAACGACGAACACAGCCTCATCCGAGTCAACGGAGACATTCTGGAAATCTGTGCTCAAGCGGTCGCGGGCGGGGGACGGCAAATGGCTTGAAGCATCCTTGCAACTTGCCACAATTGCCGTTCAGGAAAAAAACTTCCAGGACGCCGCCAAGGTACTCAACGTGATCGATGCATTGCACCCGGACTGGGGAACGTCCGAAAGAAAAACGCGTGCACAAGCACTAAAGCTGCGTCTGGAGTCTGCCCGGTGATCACCCCCGCTGTGTCGTTTTCAGATGTCGCGATTACAGAGAATCTGCGGCGGTTGCATGAACTCGCAATCGAGTCTGATCGTGGCTGGGCCGCGGCATTGACTCGAGCCGTGCCGATCAGCGTGCTGCGGGAACTGATTCTGCCGGTGACGAAATTTGCGTCGTGCAGCAGAGTTCACGATGCAGAGCATCTGGCGGATGCAGGTTTCGAAAAGATCGTCTTCACCGGTCGCGTCGTCGATTCTGAATCCCTTGGGCGACTCAAACGCGTTGCTGACCGGACTCAGTTGGTCGTGGTCATCGATCATTTCCGCCACGCAGAGTTGCTGTCACAATGCATGGTTCAGACCGGCCGAGAGATTCAGGTGCTCATTGAAGTGGATATCGGGCGGCAGTCCACTGGCGTCCGTCCGGGACCAGATGCGTCATTGCTGGCGAGAGCGACATCGCTTTTACCGGGTTTACGAGTCATCGGCGTTTTTGCGTTCACCCAGAGTGGCCGGGCGGAATCTGCGCTCGGAGCCTCCGCCGCAGACCTGGCTGCGATTGTCACGATCGCGGAACATGCACTGCAGAGCATTCGCGATGTCTCGGCAGACTGCCGCGAAATCCTCGTTGCCTCATCGTCGGACCGCAGGCGTTTGATGACAGACGCACGAATCAACTGTCTGGTCGTGAGTCCCTTTGCGGATTTCCCGGACGACACGCCACGTTGCGCTCATCCACCTTGCGTCAGCCTTATCGCCACCGTCATCTCACGCCCGACGCTGGAGTGGTGCGTCATCAATGCAGGCACAAATGCACTCGGCGATCTGTCCGACGTTCACGTCCACGCGCCGGCCGGAGCTACGATTCATCATTCAACGTCCGAGACGTCCACGCTGCTGATCTCCGGCGAAGCCTGCGATCTGCGAATCGGCGACTGGGTTCGATTGACCGTGGGCAACCCTGAACGACTCCTGAATCGAGTTCCGCTGTCGTAGACGACGACTCACCACTGCCCGCGCGACGATGAGGTACTGCCGGATTTGTGAGCAGCTACTCCCTGGATTTGTGCAGATTGGCTGTCATGTCAGATGGAATACAGCGATCGGCTGCACCTAGTGCCTGGTCAGTCGTGCCGTGATGGATCGGGTGGCCGGGGCTGGACTGAGCGGAGCGAAGGAAGCCCCGGGGTTTCGGGCTGGCGCCCTCCAACCCCGGCCACCCATCAATCCATTGCTGACAGAGCACCAGGCGCGTTCACAATGAGATGCGGAGTTTTCAGTAGGGTGTGACAAGCGAGCAACGCGAGCGCGGGCACACCGAGGATTTAGCGGAAACGTGGTGTGCCTTCGCAGCTTGTCAGCTGCTTGTCACACCCTACGATTTCAAAACTCCGGATGCCATTCTGAACCTGGGTTAGACCGCTGGTTCTGCGAGGCTCATTCAGTGGCGGACAGCTTGATCACGGGCGGCAGTGGTTTGCCTTCGGCGATGAATTTCATCGACACGGAATTCACGCAGTGCCGGGTATCCTTCGCGGTGTAGCCCTCGCCGAAGAACACATGTCCCAGGTGTCCACCGCAATTCTTGCAGGTGATTTCTGTGCGATCGCCGTCTTCATCCAGATGTCGCTCCACAGCGCCGGCGATCTCGTCATCGAAACTGGGCCAGCCACAATGGCTGCTGAACTTGTGTTTCGCCTGATACAGCGGTGCATTGCATTGACGGCAGATGTACGTGCCGGGGTCCTTGAGGTCGGTGTACTCTCCGACAAATGCACGTTCCGTCCCCTTCTTCTGAATCACATACGATTCCAACTCACTGAGCGCGTTGTATTGCGTCGGAGCGTTCTTCGCCGAATCAGATGCGGTCATACTTTCGTCTCCATTTGACACGGAAGCTGCAGGCACTTCTACAACAGATTCCTGCAACGGTTCTGGTGGACGCTGTGAGACTTCGACTGCGTCGCGATCTGAGGTACAGCCGACGGTAAAAATGATTGTCGCCAAAAGTATGCGTATCGGTCGCATTTCTGAATTCTCCGCAATCGTCCTGCAAAACACAGCGAGCACGCTCAGTTGCGTGCTCGTGCATTGATACTTGTCGAACCGATCCTGCGGCGGACAGGCGATCGCAAAGTTCACTGGCCCCGCACGACAACAACCGGGCTAATGTTTCAGCGGCGTGAGCAGCACTGACATCATCTTGCCGCTTTCCATGCGCGGAGCCTGCTCGACACTGGCAACGTCCGCCAGACTTTTGACGACTTCGTCCAGCATTTCGATCCCGCGCTCATGGTGCGCATTTTCGCGGCCCTTGAACATTACGTTGATTTTGACTTTGTCGCGTCGCACCAGAAAGTCGCGAGCCTGGCGAACTTTGGTTTCGATATCGTGCTGACCGGTCTTGGCACGAAGTCGCAGTTGTTTCAACTGAGTCTTGTGCTGCTTTGGCCCGCTGGTTTTCTTCTGGCGTTCGTAAATTACCTTTCCGTAGTTCATGATGCGACATACGGGAGGACGTGCTTCTGGACTGACTTCGACAAGATCAAGGCCTTCGTCCATCGCGATGCGCAGCGCTGCTGCAGTTTCCATTTCACCCAGCATCTCGCCCGTCGCGCTGACGACACGTATTGGGGAAATGCGAATGCGTTCATTCATGCGCGGCAAATTACTTGTAGGAGCCGCTGTGGGACGAGATCGTTTAATGATTACCTCCGGAAAGAACAAATCGATCACACTGTGACACCATGATTCGGTGACGCACCGAATGTCCCTGGCGGCCAGCGGCCTGCCAAGGAGACTTTCAATACACCCCTTTATGCCACAAATCACAATAAATTGCCAGTGGTTTTGGCAAACCAGTTCCCGGATTGGCGACTCCGGGGCTGTGCAAAACGTTCACCGGCCTCGACGACTTGCCGAAAACCCCGCAAAATCGTAACTCATTCACCCACTTCGCGTTCCGGATTTTCTTTCGATGAATTCCGGAGTTCCCGCAGAGTTCGGATGCGATCCACTGCCATCGCCAGAAAACTGAGCCCCATCACCGCCATAAATTCGATCACCAGCAGCTTCGTACCGTATTGGTTCAGAAACTTTGCCATTGGTGCCCGCGGATCACTAAACACCACTGCGATCAGCGACATAATGGTGACAATGAAGATGGCTGTGGCTGGGATAATCAGCTTAAACAGCAAGCTCGCCGGAGCACCTGGACCTCGCATGGCAATGGGCCTTGATGGGCATTTCTGAAAGTGAAACTTGAACGCAGAACAGGACGCAACGTACTGGTATCCGGCAGGGTTCGGTATGTCCGGGTGGATTTTGGACTGCGATTCCTGTGGCCTGGAGATTCATGTCCGAGAGATTCACCACAATGCGTCCATGTGACGAACAACTGTTGAGGCTCCATGGTTTCAGCTTCAAGTGCGGTGAATGGCGATACGACGGACATGAATGTCCATCGTACTTAGGTGACTGCCTTACTGCTTGCAATACGCCAGACTTTCTGTCATGTTTGGCATTCTCAAACGCTCCCTGTCCGGCTTGGGGACTGTCGTTTTAATCGTTTAACGGCAAGCCGCAGGCGTCGTTGCCGCGTTTCGCCTGCGCATGCGGCTCGCCGTTAAACGAATTTGCTGACTCTGTGAACCTAAAACGACAGTCCCCTTGCGTTATGCTTTGACTTCGGCCAGAACTTTCAGACGACGAATCCGTCTTTCCATGACTCCACTGCAAAAACAGAAAGTCGATACGCGCGTCGTCGTCGAAACGCCTGAAGGCGCGGACTTTCAGTTTGTGATTGCCGGTGCCGGAACGCGGGCGGTGGCATGGCTGATTGACAGACTGATTCAGGCTGGCATCCTGGCCCTGGTGTCCATCCTGGCTGTCTTCCTGTTGCCGTTCGGTGAAGCCGGGGCTGGGTTGGGATTCGGCGGAATATTGATCATTTCCTTTGTGCTCGACTGGTTCTATTTCAGTCTGTTTGAAACGTACTGGAACGGTCAAACCCCCGGCAAGCGGTCTCAGGGACTTCGTGTGGTCAGAACGAACGGCACGCCGATCGACGCCCCGAGTGCCATCGGCAGAAACTTTCTGCGTGCCGCTGACATGCTGCCCTTCTTCTATACAGTCGGCATGATTTCGATGCTGATGACAAGGCGCCTGCAGCGGCTGGGAGATCTGGTGTTTGACACGATGGTCATCGACGAACGCCGAGAATGGATCAGCCGCGCGGGAGGCCTCACCGCCAACATCGAAGCCCTGCTGCGTTCCGAATGCCCGCGACGTTTCAGCGTTCCGGAACGCACATTGGCGGTGATCGAACGATTATTCGAATCCGATCGCATCATCTCAGAAGCACGACGCGAAGAGATTGCTCGTCCCCTGAGCGAAGCCCTGCGAAAGCGACTGGGGTACGTTGAGCCACAGCCGGACCCGCGTAATCCGCACACATTTTTTCGCACACAGGGTTTTCGGCAGACGTTGTTTTTGCTGCGGGTGCTAAAAACTTTTGCTGAAAATCCTGACGGCACAAAGTCTGCGACGAAAAATACGAATGATGAGCGTCCGCCCTCGGTCGCCGTCGCCCGCAAGATGCGACTGGCTGCGAAAGCAGACGACTTAGTCGATGCGGAGATTGCCAGCTTTCTGGCGAATGATGCGACCGACAAAGAAAGGGCGCGCCGTGAACCGTGAACGCTTCATTCGGCAGCGTCGATCGGACTGGCAGCGATTTGAGACGCTGGTGTCGCGGCTGCGTGCAACTCGACAGCGGAAGTGGGCCAGCCGCGACGTTTCGGATTTGTCGCGACTTTACCGATCCATTTGTTATGACCTGTCGCTGGTTCAGTCGCGGGAGTGGGGCTCACGACTCGAACAGTACCTGAATGATCTGGTGGCGCAGGGACACAATGCGTTGTATCGATCGGCACCCAAGTCGCTGTCGGTGATCTGGGATTTTTTTGCCTATGATTTCCCAAGGACATTTCGTCGCCGGATTGGCGCGTTCTCCCTGGCCCTGGCGCTGTTCCTGATTCCGTTTCTGGTGTCCGCGCTGGTTGGCTGGCAGCGACCGGAAATTGCCGAAATGATTGCGGGAAAGGAATCGCTGGAGGCGGCAAGCCAGAACTTTGGCGAGGAGCTCTATACCGACATGGATGCGAAATACGCAGGCCAGCGATCGGCGATGGCCGGCTTCTACGTTAAGAATAATACCGGGATTGCGTTTCAGGCGTATGCCCTGGGAGCCTTTATCGGTCTGGGCACGTGCTTTATTTTGCTCTCCAATGGAATCTCGATCGGCATGGTCACCGGATATATTCTGTCTGCCGGTCATCCCACGACGGAGAATTTCTTCAGCTTCGTCATATCGCACGGATCATTTGAACTCACGGCAATCGTGATTTCCGGCGGCGGTGGCTTCGTGCTGGCTCACGGAATCCTGTTTCCAGGGCAACGGACACGCATGGATTCATTACGACATAATGGCCTGGAGTCTTTGAAACTGGCGCTGGGAGCTGGTGCGATGCTGGCCATCGCGGCGATGCTGGAAGGCTATTTTTCGCCGCTGCCAATTCCTGCCAGCATCAAATATGTGGTCGGTTCCGGCCTGTGGCTGCTGGTGATTTCGTACCTGTCATTTGCCGGACGCGGAGGCACTGCAAATGAAGGTTGAAGACTGTATCGTGACGGTTGAACGTCGCTCACTGGGCGGGTGCCTGGATCTGGCATTCGTTTTCGCACGGGAGTTTTCCGCACCACTATGTCGCTTGTGGCTGATCTGCGCCGTGCCGTCGTGCGTTTTTGTCTGGATCATAGCCTCTGTAGATACGGGTATGTTGCCTTGGTCTATCGTGATTTTTCTGTTTTTCAGTTCCGTCTTTAGTTCCTTGCTGGTCGCGTGCATCGGGCCGCAGGTCTTTGGCGTTCCGATTTCTGTACGAGCGTCATTGAAGGCGTGGCGCAAGCGTTTTTGGGCCTGGCTCATTTTGAGTTTTGTATTGCGGTTTATGCAGATAATTTCCGGAATCTGCGTTGTTCTGCCATCTATCTTCGTGACTTCCTACGGCGGGCACATGCCAGAGGTTCTGCTGCTGGAACAAGCACCAGTCAACAGTGTCACGAAGCGGCTCAGTTGGTTGGCGGGTGGAGGTGGGTACAGTCGAAATCTTGGTCGATCCATGGGACTGATGGTCACTTGGGCGGTGCTGTCGTTCGGGCTGTTTCTGATTCTGGAACTTCTTGCAACCTTCCTCTTCAATTCGCCGATCTTCTTCGAAAAAATGTTCGGCAGTTCTCGGAGCCCTGGCGACGTGTTTACTCAGCTCTTTTTTGACGACCCGAAAGTGCTGACGGCGATCCAATTCGTCGTCTGGCTGCCATATCCCGTGATTCGGCTGGCGTGGTTCTTCTGCTATCTGGATCAGCGAATCCGAAACGAGTGCTGGGACCTGCAACTGCAGTTTCGCGCCGAGGCCGCACGACTTGAGGAGTTGGCTGTATGAAACAATCGAGCCTGACTGTTGCATTCATGATCTTGTGCCTGGGATTTACATCATCGGTACGTGCCGCGGTCGCGCAGAGCGAGTCCATTGACAGCTCCAGGATCGATCAGGTCGGCGAACAGGTCATGAACAGCAATGAATTTCGTTCTGTGCGACGCACGGTGCTCGAAAAGATCCCGGCGTCCGATGTGGATAAGGGCTTTCTGGGCGGCGTGCTGGAATGGGTGGGTGACAGGATCGGTGACGTGTTTGGCGCGATCGGCAATTTCTTCCGCTGGCTGTTCAGCGGTTTCACCGGTTCCGGAGCTCCGCGAACACCTGCACAGCCTGTCAATGCACCATCGGGCAGCTGGGACTGGAATTTCGGTCTGGGCGGATTGGCGAACGTATTTGTCATCGCTGTCATTGTTGTCATTGTGATGGTGCTGATTGTCATCGCCGCGATGATTGTCAAATCGATTGACGCAAAGAAACGGAATCGCGAAGGTCTGTTGTCAGATTCCGAAGACATCTTATCCGACGTCACCACGCCGCCGGGTGAACTGGCCGTCTCAACATACGAATCTCGTGCGATTCAGTTTGCTTCAACAGGTAACTATCGCGCGGGGATTCGTGAGTTACTGTTGGGCAGTATGAGCTGGATTGAACGCGCCGGGCTGATCCGATATCGCAAAGGGCTCACGAACCGGGATTACTTACGTTCTGTCTGGCGACGCGAGGACAAACGTGCCGGATATTTAGCGACTGCGCTGCAGTTTGAACTGGTGTACTTCGGACGACGAAGTCCGACTGCGGAAATGTTTGAATTGTGTCTGACCAGTTTTCAGGGAGCCTTCCGTGAAGAAGAAGCGCCGACTGCTGCAGTCTGACACCTTCTGGGGTCTGACGGCCGCGTTGCTTGTAATCCTGCAGTTTTGGTGGCTGCCAGGTGAAGACGGATCTGCATCGGATTCCTACAGCACGACTGTGGATGGCAAGCTGGGACTTTATCGAACTCTCAGCCAGCTCTTTCCCCGTGTCGAGCGCAATGCGCTGCTGGTAGTGCCCGAAGATCGAGCGTGCCTTGTCCTGACTTCGCCGGATCGATATCCGAACGACCAGGAACAGAATCAGCTTTACGAATTTGTCTACGGTGGCGGCACACTTGTTTTCGCACCGAACTGGGACAACCCAGCGTGCGAAATGAGATCGCTGGGGATTCACACGACGGCACGGATTTTATCCGATACCACGACGGCGATACCTGCGACACCTTTCATAATTCCAGTCCCCCCCGCTGGTTCGGCCGAGATGCCAGCGGAAACTGCGGACGCCGGGACGAATGCAGAGGCTCCGGAAAAGTCTGCGTCGGAGTTGGAGATGGATGCTATACCACCGAATGCAACTAAGGCATCGAGCCAGTCCACGGACGCGCCCGTCAGCGATGGCACAGATGAAAACCCAATCAGTTCGCGCGAAGAAATGCTGAAAAAGAAAACGCCGGGCCTGACTCCGCCACCGGGACTTGATGCGTCGCCAGAAGAAATTGACGACTACTTAACGCCTGGCGAAACCGTCACTGTGTCCAGCGACCTCTCCGATGGTTCAGTGGAATGGTATTCCACTGCGGACCTCGAAGTGCCGTCATATCTGGCAACCGAGACGCTGGTGACCTCGACGTCCGATCGCGTCGAAGCGGCCACATGGCCGATGGGCAGCGGGCGAGTCGTCGCATGTTCCAGTCCGGATATTTTCTCCAACCGCAGCATGTTGTTTCGCAATTCCAGACGACTTGCCGTGCGTCTGGTCGAACGCGGTTATCTTCATGGACGTGAGAATTCGGGCCAGGAGACGCCGATCGTACTGAGCGAGTACTTCAACGCCAGCGATTCCTATGCGCAGACGGGTGTGCTGTTGAGTCCTTCGCTGCGACTCGGAACACTGCAACTCGTGCTGGTTGCCGTATTGGGAATCTGGCTGGCGTTTTATCGCTTCGGCCCGGCGCAGGAAGTTTCGACACTCCAGCGACGGTCGTTGACCGAAAGTGCTCAGGCAGTCGGCAATCTGCAGTATCGACTCAACGATGGCGGTGCGGTGATTCGAAGCTACCTGGACTACATTCGCAGTCAGCTGCGCCGCCGGTATGGAAGCATCGTGCGCCTGGATCAGCCGGAGGCTCTGGCCCACCGGGCGGGAATGGACGTCGATGAAGTCCGGGATCGACTTGCCGAAGCACAGACCTTGGCAGAAACGATGGAACTGACTCCCGAGAAAACGGCCGCATGCCTGCGCTGGCTGGCCGCATTCCAGCATCGCCTCTCAGGCACTCGGGAGGAGAAAGCCACATGATTTTCCAAGACGCATCCGGTAAGGCGGGAATGGACTCACGTATGTTGGACATTCATGTCCGACTTGCCCTCCCCAACGTTCATCAACAGAAATGCTTCCGCTTCCGGGACCAGATCTATGAACTTCCTGTCAGGAGTGCCGCAGATAAAGGCTTGCCCGTAGCCACCGCTGTCTCAACAATGAAGGCAATCGCAGAGCTCGCTGAGACCACTCTGCGGCATGTTTCAGTAAACATTCATTTTTCAACAACTCCAATCACTCCCTGCCAGATCGTCAACAATGGAACTTAGTGAAGTCAAACACCTGTTCGAGTCCGTGGTCGAACAGATCGGTAAAGTCGTCGTGGGTCAGCTGGAACTCGTGGAAGGTACTGTCATCGCGCTTTTTGCCGAAGGCAGCGTGTTGATCGAAGGCCCACCGGGACTGGGGAAAACGCTGCTGGTCAACGTGCTGTCGAAGACGGTGTCGTGCCAATTCCGCCGAGTGCAGTTTACGCCCGACCTCATGCCGTCTGACCTGACAGGTCACAGCATTTACGATCTGAAGCAGCAGGCATTCAGTTTCAACGAAGGTCCGGTCTTCACCAATATCCTGCTCACCGACGAAATCAATCGTTCACCTCCCAAGACGCAGTCTGCATTGCTGGAAGTCATGCAGGAAGCACAGGTGAGTGTGGACGGAAAGACGCACATTCTGAAACGTCCGTTTCTGGTGATTGCGACGCAGAATCCCATCGAGCACGAAGGCACCTATCCGCTTCCTGAAGCCCAGGTGGATCGTTTCATGTTCAAGCTGCTGGTGGACTATCCGCCGCCAGCCGACGAAATGGAAATCCTTGGGCACTATGCCGCCGGTCGCGATCCGCGTCGCCTTTCGGATTTTGATCTGCATCCGGTGATGGAAGCTGACGATGTGCTTCAGATCCAGCAGGTCGTGCGTCAGGTGATCGTGGAACAGAAAATCCTGAAGTACATCGTCGATATTCTGGATGCCTCGCGTTCATGGGGATCCGTGACCATTGGTCCCAGCCCGCGCGCTGGTGTCAATATGCTGCTCGCGGCGCGCACCATGGCCGCGTGCCGAGGTCGCGATTTTGTGACGCCCGACGATATCAAAGAACTGGCTCCGTGGGTCCTGAGACATCGCCTGCGGCTGCGACCGGAGGCCGAACTGGAAGGCACGACGCCGGACGAAACAATCCGGTCCATCATGGACAGTGTTGAGGCACCCCGGTCATGATCCCGACCCGGCGACTCGTGCTGCTGGCTGCGATGCTGGCGATTCCGCTCATGTTTTCGGGCATTGATCGCAATGTCGCGGACCTTGCGCTGCTCGTCAATCTGCTACTGGTCGCGGTCGCGTGCGTCGACCTGCTGATCAGCCCGGGGCCGGATCAGATCGATGTGCGTCGTGAGATTTCCGAGGTTCTGAGTGTCGGAGCATCCAACCCTGCGTCGCTGGTTGTACGCAATCGTTCCTATGCGTGGCTGCGTCTGAGTCTGCATGATGATCCTGGGGAACTGTGCCGTGTCGAACGATTACCTCAGACGATTGATCTGGCACCAAACAAAGAAACCACGGTCCATTATGTCGTGACGCCGCATCGTCGCGGCGCGTCCGAGATGGTTGCCGTGCATCTGCGTTTTCCAACGCGACTGGGTCTGTGGTCGCGTCAGCAGGCGCGACGGCTCGTGACGCCCATTCGCATTTATCCTGACATTCGCGCTGTCTATCGCTACGAACTCATGTCCCGGCAGAATCGGCTTTCAGAAATCGGCGTGCGGATGGTGCGCATGCCTGGCCAGGGCCGCGAATTTGAACGCCTGCGTGAATTTCGTTATGGCGACGAGATTCGCCAGATCGACTGGAAAGCCACGGCCCGCCAGCGTGCCCTCATCAGCCGCGAATTCAACGTCGAGCGTAATCAGAACATCGTCATCATGGTCGATTGCGGTCGCTTCATGCGAAATGAGACCGATGGCATTTCATATCTGGACCGCGCCCTGAACTCGGCCATCATGCTCAGTTACATCGCGCTGGGGCAAGGTGACAACGTCTCACTGCTGGCGTTCTCCAACCGCATCGAGCGCTTCATTCGGCCAGTGCGAGGCAAACCGGGAATTCAATCGATTCTGCGATCGACGTACGATATTCAGGCGTCATCTCACGCGTCCGATTACAGCATGGCACTGGAGTATCTGACGACCGTCCAGCGCAAACGAGCGCTTGTCGTATTGATTACGTTTGTGACCGACGAACTGCAGCTGCGGGTGATCGGCGACAGCCTGAAGCTGCGCTCATTGCCGTACCTGCCTCTGTGTGTGCTGTTACAGGACGTGGGTCTGCGAGCGATGGCTAATCGTGTCCCCGAAACCGACTTAGACGCATTCCACACCGCTGCCGCCGCGCAGATTCTGACGGGACAGTTTCATGAAGCGGCATCGCTTCGTGAAGCCGGGATCATGCTCATCGACACGCCCCCCGATCTTCTGACCGAACGCCTGATCAATGAATACCTGAGCATCAAGGCGCGGAATTTGATGTAGCATTTTCCTCGAATCCGAAGGGCGGTGCGGCGTGAGCAGCTCGGTCCAATGCTGCGATTCCTGTAGCTTGGACATTCATGTCCGAGATATTGACCAAGCACGGTCGCATCATCGAACGGCTGTCAAGGTTCAATAACGTTCGCTTCGACCGGGTTTCATGGCCATGCGACGGACATGAATGTCCATCCTACATTCGATCGATCCGACATCGCACCCAAAACTTGACTCATCTGCAACATGTTTTGACAAGTAAGCGTAGCTACACGGCAGGTCACAGCTCGGCCGGAACGGTTTCGCTGCT
>JANOUN010000025.1:0-10088 GCA_031416875.1 Planctomycetota bacterium
GCGGTCTTGCCAACGCCGGGTTCCCCAATCAGCACGGGATTGTTCTTGCGTCGTCTCGAAAGCACCTGAATTACGCGGCGGATTTCCGTATCGCGCCCTATCACGGGATCAATTTTGCCTTCGCGGGCCAGAACAACCAGATCCTTGCCGTATTTTTCGAGCGCCTGAAATTTGTCTTCCGGGTTTTGATCCTGCACCGTTTGTCCCCCTCGAATGCCCTTCACCGCTTCCAGTAAATCTCGCTCATCCACGCCATTGAGTTGCAGGAGTCGCTTTGCCTGGTCTTCCACTTGCGTCAATGCGATCAGAAAATGCTCGGTGGACGTGTACTCGTCGCCCATGGAATCCGCTTGTTTCTTCGCGGCATTGAGCACCTTCATTGCTTCAGGGCCAGCATTGACGCCTTCGCCTGTTGACGAAGTCGACTGCGGCAGTCGATCAAGTTCGCCGTCGATCATCTTTTGCAGCTGTGGGAGCTTGACTCCCATCTTCTGCAGCAGTGACGTCATCAGCCCGCCTTCCTCGTCGAGCAGCGACTTCAACAGGTGCAACGGACGAAGAATTCGATGCTGCTTCTTTTCCGCCAGTTCCTGAGCCCGCTGAATCGCTTCGGAAGCCTTCACGGTGAGCTTGCGAGGATCAAATGCCATGACTGAATCACTCCAGGGTAGATACCATAATCAATCGCCAAATCGTCAAACCGCACAGTTCTGACGCCGAAATGTGTGACAATATGTCTCACCTGAGCGTGTCTGTGCAGTCGCCATGAGAGAAAGCAGTTTCCGTGCCTGTCAAAACGGGAAGAAGCAGATGCCCAGCAGATGTCGCAAGCCGGCTCTGCGGCCATTATCTCTTATTCTTCAACGTTGTCGATTCTCCTGAACTGTCGGTATCCGAGTACTCCACTTGAGACGTAGCCGGATTCGTAAGAATTCGGTGGCCTATCTAAAACCATCAAAATCCGCGATGGATTCTGCTAATAATTTTGCGTTCGTCAGCGGCATCCAATGAGTTCCACCCGGAACAATCTCCAGCGTCGATCCGGAAATCGTTTGATGCAGCCGCATGGCCTGAACAACAGGAAAATGCTTGTCCTGCTCCGCCCACAAAACCAGCGTCGGACAGCGGATCGCTTCATACAGCTCCGGCAACTGCGTCATCGTACCCTGAAAGCCCGCGCACATCTTGCTGATGAATCGCCGAACTGCCGGCGACGAGAAAGCTCTCCAAAAATCGTCTCGCAGTTGTTCATCGATCTGTTTGCCTCGTGGCAGAAAAGTGCGTTCAGCGCGGCGAAAGATCAGTCGAGGAAAGGTTCGCAGTGCAATCCGATTGAAACCGAACTTTCGTAACAGGCGGATTTCCCAGGATGTCTTCTCGTCGCCAAAGACCAGCGAATTCATGACCACCAGTTGCTGCACCCGATCCGGGTAGATCGACGCAAAGGCCAGAGCGGGCTGACCACCCATATCCATTCCGACAATGGTTGGCCGCTGCAGATTGAGTTGATCGAGGATTGTCAACAGTCTCTTCGCCAGTAATTGCGGTGTGGCACCGCCGGACCATTCGTCACTGTAACCCATACCTGGCCAGTCAAAAGCAATCACTTCGAACCGATCCGCCAGCAGCGGTGCCACACGACTCCAGACCTGAAGGTTCTCCGGATAGCCATGCAGAAAGACGATCGACGGTCCGTGGCCGAACCGTGCAATTCGCAGACGCTTTCCGTTGCTCAGTCGAAGGCGGTCCGTGGCAAGCAATACATGATCGTTGTTCATTGAACGACTCCTGCATCTGCCAGCAGTCGATCGGCGGCGAGGATTCCACTCACCGCACAAAAGCTGACCCATTGACCAGGGTGGGTCGCGCTTCCTGAAACGTAGAGATTGCGAATCCACGGACTTCTGTGCGCGATGCGCCCCGTCAGCATAAATCGCGAAGTCATCACCGGATTCATGCTGTTGTGGTGCAGATTGAAATGACTGCCCCATTCGCTGGGAATCCGAGTCTGCAACACGCGCACATCGTCGAACAGGTCGCGCCACCAAAGTTCTTTCTCGACGACGCGATGCAAGAAGTCACGCTGCCCCGCCTCTCCGCCCGACTCGGCACGGCGATGAGCCATGGGAGCAATCAGCCGAGCGGGAAACCAGCCATCGTGCTCAAGCGAAGAATCAATGACGCCCGGCGTGATCAGCAGCCGACAGCCATCGAGTTCATCTCGAACCCGAAATCGCAGATAGGGCGGTTTCGGCGTTCCCTTCACCGCAAGGTAAGCACAGACACCTGGTGACTGCAGCGGAAGTCGTTCAAAGTAACGTCGCGTTCGATGACTGAGCGCTCCCTTGCCCTCGTCGTCCAACAGTGTGGAATAGGTGGCCAGTCCGGCGTTCGAAACCACCGCGTCGGCTGGCAGTGTTTCGCCATCGACCTCGACTCCGGTTACGGCGTTGTACTTACAGCAAATGCGACGCACTTTGGTGCTGCAGCGAATTTCCACTCCAGCTTCCATCGCGGCCTTGAACAGGACTGCGGGGATCGCCCCGATACCGCCACTGGGATAACACGCGCCGACCCGATGAATGACCGATGTGACCAGAGCCAGCGGCGAAGGAGCCACACCTGCGAGCTGGCCGGCTACGTGCGTCCAGATTCCGAGGGCCTGCACGATCGATTCCGGCAGTCGCGACGATGCCAGAACGGAACCCAGGGACCGCAGCACAAATGCCACATCGCGCCATGCACCGTTACGGACAACATCCAGCAACCCCGGATGTGATTTCCACTGGAGGGGCTGCAGCCTTTGATAGATCAAATCCGTGCGGTCGATGAAGCGTCGGTAAAGCTCTCCGGAACCCGGCCATCGCGAATCAAATTCGGCAGCGGTTCTCTCGAACGAGTCATAAATCGAGACAGGTTGTAACGAACCATCGTCCACCTGGTAAACGGCGGGGATTCGCTGCAACTGAAGGTGGCGGTCCAGCTCGATCCCCAGCTGTTGAAAAGCCCATTCCAGCCCGGGGCGATCCAGCAGAACATAAGGCCCTGCGTCGAAGCGAAACCCTTCAAGGTCGAATCCCGCCGCCAGACCGCCGGGAGACGAGCGTGCTTCAACAATTGTGACATGGCAGCTGCGCTGCGCAAGTCGAATCGCCGACGTCAGTCCTCCGATTCCGGCTCCGATAATTACGACGCGCCGACTCATGTGTCCCTCAATGACTGAACTCCGTAGGCGACGTCGCTCCGCCGACTCGCATTCTTCTTCACGCCCGTGGAGAAACAACGCTGCGGGGCGGTAACCATAAATCGCCTTGGCTGGCATGACCATGTCGTGCCAGGGAAATCTCAGTCGGCGGAACGACTGAGCTACTCATCCGGCCCGTTCAAACCCAGCAGCCAGCGAACGGCTCGCCGAGTCGTCTTCAGCAACCATCCTTCGCGACTGATCAACGGGAACGCCTGCGGATCCATCTCGGGTACGAACAACGAACCGCGACCGCTGCCCATCACGTAGACCGGATAGGCCATGATACTCAGCAGAGACCGCAGTTCGTTATGGTAAGGCCCGCGCCAGTTTTCGATCGGAGAGTCCTCACCGATGACTTTGATTCGGTTTGTGGCACCTCCAAACCATTGCGCGGTGCTCCGCAGCAGGCTGGACGCTTCAAATTGTTCGACACCAATCTGCCGCAACGCCACCGTATCGACAGCCAGCGCATCAGGACCTGCATAGAATCGCATCGGATGAATGGGTTTTCGACAACCCATCACTCCCACAAGTCCGTCCGGAATGTTCTCAAAGGCATCAATGATTCCGAAATGTGGCGGGAAATCATTCAGCAGCATCATGACGGCTGTCGCGCGATCCGCTTGCCGTTCGAGGAACAGATACTCGTCGCAGCGACCTCCAACCCATTCGATATTCCCCACACACAGCAGTGCCATTTCGATCGGATGGCTGCGCAGTTTGGGGAATGAAATGCGAAAGTCCGCGTCTCGCCATGTTTTCGCGATCGTGTACTGGGCCATTCCACGTGAGTATTGGTGCTGGACCTGGTCCTCTTCCGTGTCGACGATCCGATAATTCTCTGACCTGATGCCAAAGTACTCAGCGACCTCGCTCACTGTGCGGTGCTGAAAGAAGTGATCGTAGATATTTCGTCCTTCCACAAGTGCAATGTCGGAACATCCAAGCTCACGCAGAAACGCCGCGAGATCATCGACGAGTACAGGGGCCGTCAGCGGCGACAAATCCTTCCGGTCGTATCCCAGCATAAAGGTCGGTTTGATGGCGATCTTCAGCTGCTCAATGGGCTGATTCAGAAACGTGGCACGCTGACTGATCGCGTCACGCAGGCCGCATTCGTGAAGCAATCGGCGGAACAACACACGCTTTTCGTCTCGATGTGCAGAACGGAGCACGAGAACGTTTTGCCCGCTGCCAATGGGGTTCTCTGTATCCGTGATTCGCCGCTGCTCGCGCGGAAGGAATTCTTCGCCGACTTCACGAATCTGCTCAATCAGCGATTCGACGGACTGGTTTTCAGCCAGCGTATCATTGTCCGTTAATGCCGTGGCCAGAATCTCAAACACTTTGCAGTGGCGGTCTTCGTCCTCTGCAACTCGCTTAAAATCCCGCGCCAGCTGTTTGTCCAGATCCGGCTGAGATGCCGCAAGTTCAGCAATCCGATACCAGCAGACCGCTGCGGTTTGTTCGGCATCAATGTTGAATTCGCAGAAGTTTCGAAACGGTCCGAACTGCAAATGCTGCTTCACGTCGCGCGGCACCTTGCCGACCAGACCTCCAATGGCCGTGACGATCGTGGCAGTCAGTCGTGACAACGGTGCCCGACTCCAGCGACTGTGCTGCAGGACCGATCCGGCCCAGCCTCCAATGCCTCCGGCCGCCTGTGACAGAAACGCCTGAGTCCGCAGTCGCCATCCGCCCAGCTTGAGTATTGCTCCACGAATGTAAATCGTGTGCATTTCTTCATCTTTCCAGATCCAGATGAGAACGTGCCTGAGCAATTCTTTGACATTGTCCGCCACCGGCATCGCCGCAATGCGTTGCTGCATCAGCGACTCGCGATAACCAATCGACACCAGTTCTTCCCGCTCAAGAGCCAGCAGGAACAACAGAATCAACTCCCGCCGAGGATTGTTGGCGCAGGCCTTCCGGACCGCCGCCAGTTCGCGTTGAAACTCTTCGTAAACCGCGCCCATGGATACTGCTGCTCTGATGTGCTGAAACTTTTTGCCCAGCAGATTAGACCGTAAAACTGCCGTCGAAGTAACCAAGCGGATGACAATTCGGCGCTATACTCGACCCACGCTGCTTTTTTCCTCTCGCAGCAAGCGATTATCTGAGCACCCAAACAAGATGCAATTTGAGATGCTCAGTTTCGCACGACGGGACTGGCGAGCCACGCGAGCCATGTGTGCAGTTGTTGAATCGTGGGCCATCGCATACTGGCCACGGTCTGCTCGGCAGCTCCGGCTACACAGTGGCCAGTAACTCGCGGGTTTCCTGGCGAGTGCGGTAGCGGCGCTCGATGGCTGAGCAAGCGACTCGCCTATGCAGAGGAGGAAAGCCTGCAGTCGCGTTTTTTTTACGCATGGGCTTTGTTTCAGACTGGGCAATATCGCGAAAGTGAAGAGCAGTTTCGACTGCTAGATCGCTCGACTATGGCAGGTCGTTATCGCGTAGTTCGACTATGCCTATGGTGTGACGAAGTCGGAATTCCGGTCACTTGTAAAGGGTGCAATTGCGTTTTACGTGAGCAAAAAGGCTCAATTATGCAGTGGTTTTAGTGGGTTTTGAATTAGATTCAACTTTTTTGCTCATAATCTGGGGGTTCCATGACCAGTCCGTAAGGTTAATTGATTTTCGTCCCAGACGCATCAGGTTCAGACGCTCGTCCCAGCGGCCGGAGATCACCAGGGAGCGAATCTGCAGCATCGACTCCGCGTTCTCTTCACGCCAGAACGTGCTGCTGTTTTTCAGACGCATATTGATCACACGGCGAATGCTGCTTTCGATCGCGCCGCTCCCCAGAGGCAGACCCAGAGCTTTGAACAGCGTGTACCGCAGACGACCGGCCTCGCCGTGTTTCACAAGGTACGCGATCTCAGTCAGCAGCGTCTCGTTTTCAACCCCCGCAACGATCTGCCTCTGAAGTTCTTTCACCACCAAACGCCACTGGCCGTTGCGCAGGCGAGTGCGAAGTTCGCGATAAGTTGCCGCGCGAGTCTGAGCGTCCAGATTCAGCGATCCCAGAGCCAGTGAGATGTGATGCGCCGCATGGCAGTTATCCAGCACCTGATAAATCCTCACTGTCTCCGGAATCCCGGCGTGCTGCACCATGTTGTCGATACGATCCCAGATCCAGATCGCACCGTCACTGACGAACGTGATGCTTTCCGCCTTCGCCGCACCAAGCCGATGCAGATGCATGGCGACCAGTTCAGACGTCGCATCAGGACCAGTGAACGTCCCATCGATCGTGGCCCACATGTTGACGCCGCCCGGCAACCGAATGCCGAGCTGCTGATTGCGGCCTGTGGCCAGAGGAATCCCGAATTCCTGGCGAGTCTGTTCACTGGCTTCGGCAAATTCCTGCGTCTGCATGACGACGGAAACCAATCCGGCAATCATGAGGCCCGCGCCTCGTTTGTAGGACTGCACAATTTCACGTTCGAGCGTTTCAAGTTCCTGGGGATTCTGCCTGAGCCGCTCTTCCCATCCGGGTACGAGCAACGCGACTTCTCCGGAAAACCTGCGCAGCATTTCGATCGCCGATCGAATGGGTGCTCCGTCCTTGCTGTCCACTGTACATTCTCCCATCACTCCGCCTCCCTGCGGTTTCATTGCTCGATTGATTCACCCCAACTCCTCGGAATGATATCATCTCGATGCAACTATGCTGCCCGTAAGGCAGTGCGTAAAACCTCACCTAATTTCCACGTAAATGGCAAATGCACCCCATCACGAAGTCCTCGCCCCAAAATACCCTACACTGCTGGAAAATCTGCAATCCGCCGAATCTTGAGACTGCGATTGTCGGTCAGTGGATGAAGCGACACGGATTAGTCAGAATGTGGGTCTGGTTTCCAGTGGTCTGTCTATGAATCACAGAACCGGTGGCCGGGGCAGGAGGGCTCTAGCCCGAAACCCCGGAGGTTCTTTCGCTCAGTTCAGCCCCAGATGGCACCATTTTTTCTTACGATACCAATCAAAGGTCCATCACGTTGACAACCGGGGCTCATTACACAGTACTGGCACGCCGATTCCGACCGCAGGCGTTTGACGACGTCGTCGGACAGGAACATGTCGCCCGTGCATTGACGAATGCGATTAAGGCTGGCCGTGTCGCACACGCGTACATGTTCACCGGGGCGCGCGGTGTCGGCAAGACATCCACCGCGAGAATTCTCGCCAAGGCTCTGAACTGCCCGAACGCGAAGGACGGCGTGCCGTGCAATCACTGCGAAATCTGTGACGGGATCTCGGCTGGCAATGACGTCGATGTACTGGAAATTGACGGTGCGTCGAATCGCGGGATCGATGATATTCGTTCGCTGCGGGCCAACGTGGGCGTTCGTTCGATGCGGACAGAGTACAAAGTTTACATCATCGACGAAGTCCACATGCTCACCAAGGAAGCCTTCAACGCGCTGCTCAAGACGCTGGAAGAACCGCCGCCGAATGTCAAGTTCGTGTTCTGCACCACCGAGCCGAACAAAGTCCCGGACACGATTTTGTCCCGTTGTCAGCGCTTTGATTTTTCCAGCATCAATGATATTTCGATCGCAGACCGGCTTCGCGAGATTGCAATAATCGAAGGCTTTGAAGTATCAGAGGACGCGCTGGAACTGGTCGCGCGTCGAGCGCGAGGATCGATGCGCGACAGTCAGTCGCTGTTTGATCAGTTGCTGGCCTTCAGTGACGGCACCATATCTGCTGAAGACGTTCACCGGATGCTGGGAACCGCTGGTGACGAACGGCTGGTCAATCTGTTCAACGCGATTGTCGAACATCGTCCTGGAGAAGTGCTGGCTCAACTGGATGAGTCATTCGCGACTGGTGTCCAGCCCGGCGAACTGATGGATCAGGCCATCGGATATGTGCGTGACTTGATGGTCACGTTGAGTGGCGGAGATGCGGTGTCACTTTGCAGCGTGGCGACGCGTCATCGTGAAACGCTGATGAAGCAGGCAGCGCGGTTGAGCATGCATTCTGTGATGGCGGCGTTTCAGATTTTGTCGGTCGGCAAGAACCAGATGTTTCGCAGCACCTTCGCTCGGACGGTGCTGGAAATGGCAATGGTGCAGTTGAGTCTGCTGGAAAACCTGAGCGCCATCAGCGATCTGTTGTCGGGACGCTTACCGGCACTGCCCGAGATGCCCGCTGGCCAATTGGCGGCACCAACGGTTTCTGCATCGCCCGCTGCTGTGGTGCCAGCCGGGGAAAAAAAAAACTCTGAACCGCTGAAGACTGAGAACAATAAACCAGCTGCCGGCACCTCGGACACCAGCGACAATGATTCGACCGACCTGTCGGATCCGTCTGATCCTTCCACCGACGCGATAGGCGCTTCGGCGGATTTGGCTGAGACTCCCGTGGCCATCGCACCTGAGATCGAACTCACGCCGGCGAACTGTCCGGCACTTTTTCAAAAGCTTCTAACCACGCTGGGGCTAACGATTTCTGCAGGCTTCAGACAAGCCAGCGGCTTACAGCTGGGCTCAGAAAATCGCCTGGAAATCCTGCTGGATTCCACCAGTGATTTTGCCAGAAAGGCGCTCGATCAAGCCGACAATCGCAGCCGCATCGAAGCTGAGATCCTGCGGCTGACCGGCCGCACGGTTTCCATCGCATTGCGACTGACGGCACCACAGAAGTCCGCAAAGGTGACGACCGATAATCCTCCACCATCCAGTCCCGTGGCCGAGAAAACTCCCGTACAGTCATCTCCGTCGAATTCGCGGAGTCCACGGGCTGAAGCAAGTCCGCCAGCGCCCCCACCGCTTCGCAATCTGATGGGGGAAATCGATCCCACCAGTGATTTATTTGTGCGTGAAGTGATGCAGGCATTCGGCGCGACGGTTGTTAGAATCACCGCCGCACCAGCCGTGCAGGCGGCCACTACGGAAAGCGCCGATGCAGACGAATAATTGGTGTTGACCGTAGCTGAATTCTCAAGAATTCAGATATTCAAACACAAGGACTGAATGCTTGCGAATTCAGCTACTCTGAAAAAAGGACCCAGAATGTTTGGTGGATTGAAGAACCTTGCAAACATTATGCAGCAGGCCGGTGAGATCAAGGGCAAGGTTGCGGCGGCGAAGGAACGAGTCAGCAAGCTGCGTTCGGAAGGCAGCGCCGGGCCGGATCTGGTGCGAATTGTCGTCAGTGGTGAAATGACCGTGCTGAGCGTTTCGATTGATCAACACCTCATTGCGTCAGGCGATCGCCAGTTGATCGAGCAATTGGTCAACGCCGCCGCCAATGAAGCCCTCCAAAAATCCAAATCTGCGGCCGCAGCCGAAATGATCGATATCGCGGAAGGCATGAACGTTCCCGGTTTGCAGGATGCACTGGCGAAAATGGGGATGGGTTAGTTTGGAGTACAGGCTTCAGACTGTTGGCACGCGGTTTGACACGGAACAGGCTTCCCGCGTGTCGAAATGACCCGGAATTGACAGGCCGGAAGTCAATGCCGTGAACGAAAAACGATTCAGGACAAATGAATGGCGAAAGCACTGCGTTCAGGCCCAACGGGCCGACTCTATGTCAGCCTGGGGCATCGCCCCAGGCAGTGGATGAAGGGAAATAATAGAGCCCCAATGGGGCGGCGCTAACATGGTTTTTCGGATTAGTGCCGCCCCGTTGGGGCTATTTGCCGTGTTGTTGAACGAACCCGGGGCGTTGCCCCGGGCTGACATACGGCTGGCCCGTTGGGCCGATGAACAGCGATTGTGAGTCTGGTTCACTGCGTTGCCCGGAAGCCTGTCCGCTATGACTTTCAATCAAAGCCAGGCACCATTGGGATTTAACCTGCCCACAGCAGCCTGAACGCTGTTCTGCA
>JANOUN010000026.1:0-4259 GCA_031416875.1 Planctomycetota bacterium
CGGCATCTTTCAGCGGCGGTGTGGATATGAGCTGTTCCGGCTCGCTGGCAAAAGATTTTGGATCTTTTGCCAACACTGCATACATCGTGTCGCTGAGTGGGAGGCAGTCCAGGATGCCTTGTCGCGAAACTTGAAATCCGGACTCCTGTGCCAGTCTTCTCAGAGTTGAAGGCGTGAAATAACTGACGTGGTCCGGATATCGGAAACCGCACCATTTTTTCGAGCGGAATCTGCGGTTAATGCATGCGAAATTCGGAACCTTCAATACGATGATGCCCGCATTCGCCAGTACTGAATGCAGTTTTCTGAGCAGTACAAGTGGCTGACATTCGTGTTCCAGAAACGACGACATGATCACCAGGTCGACGCTCGCCTTTTCAAACTGAGAAACGCCGTCGACTGCGTTGGCAAATGCCACGCGACCGCCAAACTTTTCGCATCGCTGATTTGCGATTGCCGCCAGGTGGGCAGAAACTTCGATGCCCTGGGGAATGATGGAGTATCCCTTTTCAGTAAACCGTTGCTGCATCTCCTCAAGAAGATTCCCAGCGCCACAGCCGATATCCAGCACGCGAATTGGTTCCGATCTGTTTGTGCGGTCGGCCAGCTCCATCGACAGCGTGAAGAAGCGACTTCGTTTTGGGAACAGCGTCTGTTTGAGTTTTGCTGCCAGCAGTGACATTTTTGAGACAAGTGGTTCTTCGAGCCTTCGCCGTTTTTTTTCCGCGAGCGATGTGACTTCCCACGCATGCTCGACTTCAAGTTGCTGGTAAGTCGGTGGGTTTGCCAGGAAGACAAATCCGGTCTCAGAACAGCGAACGACCTGCCAGGGTCCGGAGGAAAACGGGGTTGGAAACGTCTTTGTCACCCTGCCCAGGATTGGGCAAACGTGTTGAAGGGATTCTGGCGTTTGTTCTGGATTCGTCATGTTACCTGTCTTATCAAGATTTCCTGCGGCGACATTTAGCACCATCATCCGATGACATGAGATTTTAATGCAAAAAACCGCATTTCCGCCAGTTCAATTCCTACGCGTCAAGCAAAGGATCTGCCTGGGCAGAAGAACCCGCAGGCAGCCCAGGACACTCATCAAGGCATTGGAGGATCACCAAAGCGGAGTACGGCGATCGGATCAACAGGAAGACCGCGGCGAATCCAGTGCAACTCTGTGACAATCGGTTGCCAGTCGTGGCCGGGAAAGGCGTCATCGGTTCGCAGGATCTGCGTGATCTGTTCTATCTGGGCCGACGTCAAAGGCACACAGTTCGATGCATCAATTCCTGCATTCTTTATGGCCTCGCTGTTCGCACGAGAAAGCCGCATGATCACCACGCCGTTGCGATGATCGGTCAACCATGCGGAAAGTTCCTGAGCGTCTTCTGTTTCCTCAATGTAGGGGATCCCGCCGAGGTAATTCAATTGTCCATGATAGCCCCCGTACCAGGCGACACCGCCTTTCTGACTTGCCGCCATGCGGGCCAATGGTCTGAGATCAAAGCCGTCCCACATCGTCGATTTGATGGACACAATCACGATGACGAAGAACAGGATCGCTGCCGCGCCGACCGAAAACACGGCGGATTCGATTCGCTGAAATGTAAAGGGAATGAAGAGCGCACCACAGGCCATCAAGGGAATGGCATACCCGTCAGCGATCAGATCCCGCAATCCCGTTTCCGACAGTGGAAGAAGGTGATTGGCAAATAGCGGGAACGCTCCCATCGCAATCGTGCCCGTGATCACGAAGGAAAGATCCCATTTTGCCACCGGCCCATTCACCGATGTGGCAAGACGAGCGAAAATCAGGGCGAAGGCCGGAATCACTGGCAGCAGGTAGTAAATCTGTTTTCCACTCACCAGACTCAGAATCAACAGGGAAGCACCGGCCCAGCAGATCAGAAACTTCAACGGTGAGTCAAGTTTCGTGAGCCGCATCCCGCGCCAGACAGAACCCAGTGAAATCCACGGCAGCAGACACAGCGGCAACCAGGGCAGATACCACCAGAACGGCTGCCGATGCGCAAACGAGTTGACCATGCGCCCGGTTGTCTGTCCGAAAAGCAGTTCATCGCCGTAGGCCTTGCCACCGGCGGCAGCAGACGGAAGTGCCCAGGCCAGCGCGATCGCGGCAGCAATCACGATTGCAACGAGACAACCGGCATACCAGCGTACCCAACCTGTTCGCGCGCGGAGTGACCACCACGGCGCGATGAGGGCCGCGGGCATGACATGAACGAGGACAACCGGACCCTTTGCAAGGATGCCCAATCCCAGCGCGACGCCTGCGATCAGCCATCCGGTTACCGCGGCTCCTGCTTCGGCCCGCAACACCCCCAGCAATGCGAGCAGCGTGCAGCAGGTCAGCAGCGTGTCAAACATCGTGACGGGGCAAAACACAATCCACAGCGACGTGGACGCAAGCATCATCGGAACACAGCGATGGAAGGCAGCGGATTCCGGCCAGAGTCGGCGCGCCATCAGCGCCGTCAGCAGAATGCACACGATTCCGGCGGCAGGAGACACCAGGCGCGCGGCAATCTCATTCAGGCCGGTCACCGACCACACGGCATTGATGAGCCAGAACAGCAGAGGCGGCTTATGAGCATACGTCTCCGAATTCAGATGGGAAACCAGATAGTCACCGCGGACATGGGCTTCCCAGGCGACCGAGATGTATCGTGTTTCATCCAGTGGCAGCAGTGGACGACTGAAAACCTCGGTGAAAACCAGAAGCATGGCCAGACAGATCGTCCACAGCAGATGTCGCATGAAAATCGCGGACCTTATGCCGCCTGATGCTGCTGAGCCGTTGCCGTGATCTGAATGATCTCCGACTTCGGGGCTGGCGTCTCAACGGCAGTCCGGCGTTTTTCGTTGCGAATCAACTGCAGGTTTCGCGCGTAGATGAACATGCCGGAAGACTGTCCCAGAATGAACACCACATCCTGCCGATAAATGGCATAGGCCAGCAGAATCAGGGCACCACCGATGCTGAAGTACCAGAACATCGGCGGGATCACGCTGCGTTTTTCGCGTTCGCTGCTAAGCCACTGCACGACGAATCGGGCTGCGAACAGGAGCTGACCTGTCAAACCGAATGCTATCCAGATTTGTTCGTTCGTCATAAACCGGATCCATCCTTTCGACTACCGGAAGTTTGTTTCGATGCATAAGCCAGACAACGCCCAGCAGGTCAACAATTCCCGCCATCAATCGTCGCAGCGTATCGTAATGCGACTTTCCGTGAACGCGGGGACGATGATTTACGGGATACGAAATCACTTTTCCGCCACCACGCACAATTAAGGCAGGCAGGAATCTGTGCATGTGATTAAACCGCGGCATGATTTCAAATGCCTGCTTCATGAACACCTTGATTCCACAGCCGCTGTCCGGAGTCTCATCGTTTAAAATCCGACTGCGCACGGCATTCGCAATTCGCGAACTCATCAGACGCCAATGGGAGTCTCGGCGCTTGTTGCGGAAACCAGCAATCATGCGGACTTCTGCGGTACGACGCGATTGCAGCAACAGCTCAACCATGCCGGGGATATCAGCCGGATCATTTTGCCCGTCGCCATCCAGTGTGGCAATCATATCGCCCGCAGCTGCATCAACTCCTGTCATCAAAGCGGTACTCTGCCCGCAGCTGGACGCATGTCGCACGATTCGGAGTTGAGGAAAATCCGCCTGAACATCATTCAGGACTGATTGCGTGTCGTCAGAACTTCCATCATCAACAACCACAACTTCAAAGTCATCCATGCACGACAATGCAAGGCGGATTTCGTGCAGCAGTTGAGGCAGATTGGCGGCTTCGTCATGAGCCGGGATAACAACTGAGAGCAGCATCTTGCTCCTCCTGTGATCTGTGATTCTGTTTGTCGCCCCATAACGACAACTGTAGTGAATCGGCGCCTGATCGGAGTTTGATTCGCAAACCGCGTTTTGTCAACCTGCGTTTTCAGTACAAATTGTTGTCGGGAACACTCCGTGCCTGGCCGTTCCTTGATGGCTCACCATCTTTCAGCAACAATTGCCCGATCCGACCGACAAGTGCTCTGTCAGTGATGGATTGATGGGTTGTGTGCCACTGGCTCTGCCAGTGTTTCATGCAGATGGAGAACACTGGCAGTGCCAGTGGCACACATCAAAGCACGGTTGACAGAGCACTAGTGTTTTTCCTTCGGAACGCTGGTGAGGCGGGAGTTCGAGTCGGGATGGCAGGCGTCACTGTAGTAGAGTCGATTGGCCGTCTG
>JANOUN010000027.1:0-3574 GCA_031416875.1 Planctomycetota bacterium
AAATCTTCCCCGTGTGTTTCACTGCAATAGTCCGTCGATCTCGGTATTTTACGTGTTGAAACCGTTCAACGTGAACTCATTCCAGGCGAAAACTCCGGAACCTGTGCGATTTGGGCTACAAAACCACGATTTTGTGCCGGGACTCCTGTAGCCTGGACATTCATGTCTGAGACTTTGTGAGAGAGCGTGCCATTGGCGACCGATTATTTGTATGAATGACTCATGACAACACCCCTCATTCAGGAAACACCCTCCGGACTGTATTGTGAAATCGGCGACTTCTACATCGATCCGACGCGACGTGTTCCGAGGGCTGTTGTCACGCACGCACATGCCGACCACGCGCGACCGGGTTCTCAGAAGTATCTTGCGGCCAAAGAGGGACGACGAGTACTGCGGCACCGGCTTGGTCCGTCGGCAGAGATTGAAGCCGTGCCGTATGGTAAAAAAAAACTGATCAATGGAGTGACATTGTCGTTTCATCCGGCGGGCCATATTCTGGGGTCGGCCCAGGTTCGCGTGGAGTACCGTGGCGAAATCTGGGTTGCGAGTGGCGACTACAAGACGGAACCTGACCCCACGTGTGCAGCATTCGAACATGTCAGGTGCCACACTTTCATTACGGAATCTACGTTTGGCCTGCCGAATTATCGCTGGCCAGTTCAGCAGGAAATCTTTGCTGATATCAATCGCTGGTGGAAACAGTGCCGAGATGACAGCAAACCAGCAGTTCTGCTGGCATATTCCCTGGGGAAGGCACAACGCTGTGTTGCCGGCGTCGATCCTGCGATCGGGCCGATCTATTGTCATTCGGCCGTTCAGCAATTGAATGACGAATACCGAGCCAGCGGTGTCGATCTGCCAAAAACCTGGCTGCCCAGTCAGGCCCCGGCGCGAAAAGACTGGGGCGGAGTTCTGATTATCACTCCGCCCTCCACGGCAAATTCGAACTGGCTCAGCACGTTCCGCAATGCATCAGTCGCCCTGGTGTCCGGCTGGATGCTGACGCGGCAGACTCGAAAATCCCAATCTGTTGAACTTGGCTTTCCATTGTCAGACCACGCTGACTGGCCTGGGCTGATAAAGTCCATCGATGAAACTCATGCGGAACAGATTCTCGTGACTCATGGCCAGACCGGACCGATGGTCCAGTGGTTGAATGAAAACGGGAAGAACGCCCGAGCCGTGGTGACATCCGATTGTCATCCATTTGATTCGTTTACGTAGCTTGGACATTCATGTCCGAGTCCCCACCAAAACGCATTCCAGGGGCTGAAGATTCCTGAGCCCGGTAAACGTTGCTGTGACAGCGTGCCCCGGTTATGCGACGGACATGAATGTCCATCCTGCACAAGTAAACTCTCCCAACTTCAGCGTCGTGCTGCTTACGAATCATGTATGTTAAAAAAGCCCGGCATTTTTTTAAATGCCGGGCTTCTGGTGTGCCTGAGGCACGCAGTTCGAACGATCGACAACTCAGCCCGCGTAGAACGGGTGAGCGGCTGAATCGCGTTTTGAAATGACTTCATCTACAGATGGTTCATTTTTCATGGCGCGTTCGATCGACAATTTGGTCGCTTCGTAGTTGTACTGATAGATCTTCTTGTCGTCAGCAGCTTCCCAGTGAATGAAGACGCCACACCCGATGACCAGATTCTCGCATTGATCCTGTGGGATCACGCCGGCTTTGACGCTGTCCGTGACGGCATCAGCAACGCCCTTCTGAGCTGGTCCGAACATCTGCACTGCCTGGCGAGCGCCCTTGATGGTCACTTTTGTGATCATCACGGTCGATGGCTTGACACACAGGTTTGGTGTACCAGCCAGCAGGTTGCTGTGGCCCATCTTCTGATTTGCAAGTGCGTGGGCAAACGCTGAGCCCACAGGACCGCTTTTGTCACCGATCAACAGGTCGATGTGAGCAACTTCGTTGCCTTCGCCGCAGAGTGCTTCGCCTACAAACATGGACATTCTCTTTTTCCTTCTTTGCAAAAAACCACCCGAATCAAAAAACAGCGACCGCAGACAATTCTCAAAAAGCAGCCTCTGTACGAGAACCTGCTTTCTTCAGGACCACACTTTTCAGTTGTCTGCGGAAGCAGCATCCCGCTGCTTCTGCAATAAGGTGCCTGTGTTGTGGACATGGTCGCATGACACATGGAACATACCGGTCTTGATTGACTTCGGCTGAAGCCTCGGATCAACTTCCGGAATGTTCATGCTGTGACAGGATTGCGAGTTTTGTGTTGATCTTCAACTCACCGGCCTCAGATGTCGCCAACTTCGCAGAAAGTTAAAGCAATCTCCGACCTAAAAACGACGCGATCCGTCCTTTTGTGCGGTGCCAGCGTTCGCAGCCTTGCCGAATCTGCGATTGCAGCCGGTTTACGCCCGTTATGCGTGGATTTTTTTGAAGATGAAGATCTCAGGAAGATTCTCGGTTCCGGACGTGGCCGTTTTGTCGGTCGGATCGATGACTTTACTCAGCTTCCCCAGAGAATTCGCTCAGTCCGCAACTCGATTCCCATGCTCTGGGCCGGCGGACTTGAGAATCATTCAGACGTGCTGCGCGAAATCGCTCGGCATCGACCGGTGATCGGAGCCGCGCCGGACAGCGTCGATCAGCTTCGAGATCCGTGGCAACTGAAAGCCTGGCTGACCGAGGCCAGGATCGGAGTTCCTTGTCTTGCCACAGAGGCCACTGCGGATTCTGATTGCCACTGGCTGCGAAAATCCGTGGCCAGCTCCGGAGGCCTTGGGATCAGCCTCCAATCTTCTCGTCGTGCGATCAGTCCGGTGCATGTGTCGCGCGGCGTGTATCTGCAGGAATACATCGACGGTGTGCCAATGTCCGCAACTCTGTCCGCAGATGAAACGGGAGTGCATTTATCCGGCATGTCATTACAGCTGATCGGATGGCCTTCGCTGGGTGCATCGGGATTCCTGTTCTGCGGAAATGTCGGCCCGGTGCATCCCGGTGAACAAGTCACTCAGCAGGTGCTTGACGCGGCGCGAATCCTCGTTGAGCGAACCTGCCTGCGCGGTGTGTTTGGGATCGATTTCATTCTGAGGCAGGGACATGCGTGGTTTCTGGAAGTGAATCCGCGTGTCACGGCGTCGCATATGCTTTACGAATTGAAGCAGCCGGGACTGATCATTCACCGTCATCTGGCAGCGCTGGGATGGACGTCCGTTCGTCCGCGACGGTCGCTGGAGAAAAATGCGTCACGTACACAGGTGGCTCTGTCCCCAGTTGCCGCGAGGCTGATCCTTTGGGCGCATGAAGATGTGCGCGTGCCGGCAGGATTCGGTAATGAGTGTTGCTCCACTGTAAAAATCACGGACCGTCCGCAGCCGGGGACTTTGGTTTCAAGCTGCAGCCCGTTCTGCTCAATTCAACTCACCGCAGACGACTGTGACGACATCATACGGCAACTGAGCCGCCTGGAAGACACATCCTGCGCCAATTCAAATCCCTCCCTGGATACGCTGCGTATGTTGGGCTATTCAACTCACGCCATCGCTGGTCAACTGAATCTCCTGTGGCAAAAATACGCTTGTTCAACTACGAGGT
>JANOUN010000028.1:0-2489 GCA_031416875.1 Planctomycetota bacterium
GGGTTGGTATTAAATCAACAAACCGCAAACGCAGTACGAACGAAAATACAAATGGCTTGATTGCTTGTTGATCACAATTTCACGAAATCACGCAACCAACTCATGAATTGTCAGAGAATTGTGGAAGCGGAATCAGAGTGAATTCCCTTTCAACATTTCACCGGCGAGCGCAGCAATGGTTGCATTAGACGACATGGAGTTGGTTGGCAAGATGGCGGTTAAAGGCCCTCAGGACTATCGCAAACAAGTCAAGTCTCTGCTGGCCGCGATCAAAGCGAAAACGGTTGGCCGCTTGCTGGTGGATACTGCTGTACCGGGAAAGATTTTTATCATCCCGGATCCGCTTGGGGAGACTTGCTATTCGGAGGTCCCGTATTACGACACGCCCGGCGGTAAGTGCAAGTTAATCACCGACATCTCTACGATTGAATTCTCGCCCGGCTGCAAGGATCCCGCCTGGCCCGATGATGAAACACTGTTTCATGAATTAGTCCACGCGATTCGCATGTCGCGGGGCATCCGTGATTGTGAAAAACTACCAGCCGGGTTGTCGAAGTACGACACCCGCGAAGAGTTCTACGCGATTCTTCTGACCAACATTTATACGTCCGAAAAGCATCCTGGATCACTGGCGGAGAGCGAGCTGCTCTTTCTAAACGATCACCGGGGCGGGAGGATGAAAAAGGGTGATGCAGCCTCGTTCCTGATGGAACCCGCGAATCTCGAACTTGTGGAAGCGTTCATGAAATCCATGCCCGAGCTCAGTAAGCAAATCGCCCTTGTGAAGACGCCATTTAACGCAATTCGAGATGTGTACCTGTACGCGCTCGCCTGCGTGGCTGGCTTCTGAGGCTCGACTCACACGTTGCGTCGATACCACACACGAATGAATTGACGAAGTGATACGGGAACGCCCGAGATCGAAGGCGATTCCGTGCTGTCATCTGTCCGATCGGCAACACGGGTTGAGCGTCTTGTTCGGCCATTACCCGGACTCGAATTCGCTGCGTGGCAGGCCGGATTGCCGGATGATGGACCTCAACGTTCCCATCCTGAGTTCAGAATGGTCAGGAACAGGGACCGTGACTGTGTGGTTGCCCGATTTTCGCTGCATCACCACATGACTGCCACGCTGCCGAACCTGCACGAAACCATGGCATTCGAGAATGCTGCAGACATCACGCCCGGAGAGCACCCGAAGTTTACCCAATCGTCACCTCAACATGTGTCACGAATACATCATCGCCAAGACGCTCTTCGATTTCACCCGCCGAGGCGCATTCGAAGAATAATTCCAAGGCCTCGCGCAGGTTGTCACGTGAAGACTGAATGGAATCCCCCTGGCTGGCAATGTCGAACTCTGGACAGTACGCCACGAAGCCGTCGTCTTCGCGCTGGATGACTGCCGTCAGGCGTTTGTTCATCAATGCTCTCCCACACTTGTTTTGATGCCACTGCAAGGTGGCGAACCGGCGCCACTGCGATGCCGGTGACCGACAGTCAGATACCTGAATCCGTGGTGACAGTCTACCCGACCAGCCTTACTGGAAGCCAGCTTGAAAGAAAAGCGATGTGTTCAGCCTGCGATCTCCGTCAATCTCGCACTGCGTTTCACGGCATCTTTCAAGTGTTAGGCACCGTTGTTTTGCTATCCCTTGCAGTGTGCCAACTCCTCAAGGTGCCTGTCACCTCATGTCAGCCCTTTGCGATCAGAAACGCCCTGAAAGGGCAGGGCAGGGGAATCACGATCTGGTATCCATTCAGGGGACACACACAACATGAATCCTGACCTGGGGCGGCGTTTGTCACGGAAGCGACTTCACTTGCCCCAGGCTGTCTTCCAGAAGCCTTTCACGCTGACGCACCCGCAATTGCGTTGAACACAATTCACCACGGCGCACTTCAATTCTCGTTGAACCCCAAACCCAGCTCCAACCGCATCGTCGGTTCAAGTGACTGGCACTGGCGTCGGTTCAGGTTCAGCGGTTCAGGGCTCGAAACCCATCAGGTGTACTGAAAACTGATTGCCGTGATGTTTCGCAGCAAATTCAAAACGAGCCTTTGCTATCGACCATTTTCCGTTAACGGGAAGCCGGTGCACAAGCTGGTAGTCTCCGCCATCAAGGGCGATCATCTCCGGTTCGGCGCTGTGACGAAATCCCGCTGTCGAACAAAGCATTTGATCGCCAATGACCCGATCTAGTTCCGAGAGTAGTAGGGCCTTCGACCACCTTCGATCATTCGCGTCCAACTGGCCGAGTGCAGATTGAAAGTCACTGGCTGCTACGGCCTTGAGAAAGTCGCGGGCAAATTTGATGAACGCCTTTCCTGGGCTATAACGTGTGCCGTAAATCATGACGCCCTAACCTAAATACTTATCCCGCCGGTCGATGGCGATAAAGCTCTTCCCAGGGACTTTATCCCGCTCAGGCTTGAGTTTTATCGCGACGCAGGATCTGTGGCAAGGATGGTGACACTCACCGTCGGCC
>JANOUN010000029.1:0-6479 GCA_031416875.1 Planctomycetota bacterium
CCAAAGTCTCAACGCGAGCGAATGCCAACCTAAATCGACTTGCTTCAGCAAGAGGCATATCGCCAAAGTTTATGACCCAACGTGTTGCGGATTGGTCCGGAGTCGAATTGAGATCACTTCCTGTTTGATACGGCTGCACGACCTTCGTCGAATTTGGGTCGTCATTCCGCAAACTAGAGAATTCCGCATCAGAAAGAACGAACCCTTCACCGTACACTTTGGTGCCAATGATGAAATCAGGCCCACGACGTATCAGCACCGGGGGTGGGTGTTCTACGGATAGGTTATCAAGACGGGACGAAATGTAGTCCACCTGCTGCTCATCCAAGATCCGTGCGCCAAAGTACGGGCCTCGTCTTGCTACTGTGATCGATGCTTTGACGGCTGCTACACCCGGCCAGTCAAAAGAGGAACGAGCGAAGTGAATTGTGAATCCGCCCGAAATGAGCACGGAGAGTCCAGAGTCTCTCGTGTCCCCCTCACCGACTGAATCCGACCCCAACAGGCCAAAGACTCCGGCGTCTCGCAGCTTGAGCCCGGCGTTTCTGAAGAACCATGCAGCGATATCTGCGTTGCCGTGACATTGGCCGAGAACATTGGAAATAAACTTCTTGTAAGTCTCTCCAAATACATTCTTTGCAACGGTTCCACCCATAAACGGCGGATTGCCCACGAACGCATCGAACCCACCCCGTTGTACGCAGACTTCGGGAAATTCCAGTGGCCAGTGAAACATCCGTTTGCCTCGACGCTCTTTTACTGCCATCGCTCGAAGAGCGGAAAAATCCTTCTTGTCCATCAGTTCATTGGCAACGACGGAAAAATGACGCGTCCATTCCTCCCGTTCTCGGACGGTCGTCTGCCAGAACGAAGCAGACACCAGCAGATCTGTGGCATCACGTAAAGGTTGAAGCCGTGCTTCCGACTGTCGCAATAACTCTTCCTGTTTTCGGACGTCGTCAATTGAATGAACCAGCATCTCTCCGATTCGAAGCCGCTCCTGAACGGCTTCTTCGACTTCCACTTTGATGATGCCGCGATAGCGCACAGACTGAGGCCCTGCCGGATCGAGGCTGAAGGTCTGCAATTGTTCCAGGCTGCTGATACCAACGAGCGAATCACCGCATCGAATCGTGTGATCCAGAAACTCAAACGGCTTGTCCTTTGCCAGCGTCAGCAACCACAACGACAGCTTCGCCATTTCTGCAGCCAGCGGATTGATGTCCACACCGTACAGACATCGCTGAGCGATAATGCGCATCGCGAAAGTCAATCGCTCGCTGGCTTCGGAAGGAAGTATTGACCACGAAATACTCGAAACACACGAAAGGGGATCAGCGGCAGAATCGGGGAACACAAGTTGCCCGGTCTTTGGATCAATCACTATTGGCTTGTCTGGTATTTCTTTCGTGTCGTTCGTGTGTTTCGTGGTTTCCATCTCCCACGCTTCCAGGACCCGCGCCGCCATGTATCGACAAGCCTGAACCAGGAATGCTCCTGAACCGCAGGCCATGTCGCAGATTTTCAGCTGCAGCAGTTCAGCGGCACTCTTCAGCTGCCATTCATTCTTTGGCTTGCCTTCTGCCGGGCCCACGTAGACCAGCGGTTCGAGCGTGTCCTGAACTATCGGCTCCGTCAGACTCTTCGGCGTGTAGTGAGTGCCGCTGCTGCGTCGATCAGTTCCCGATGTGACGTAGGCACTGCCAGTCAAAATCACGACCGGATAACCGAAGGTATCGTTGCGGATCAGTCCGGCGAACGGATTCACTTGTTCCCACAATTCATCGGTCTGGCAAGCCGTGCGGAAGCGAGACGTCTGCTGATCGTCCAACTCGATCTGCAAAGCCTTCTTCAACGCCGATTCACTCTTCCCGGTCCGATCTTTCAAATACTCAACAAACGCTTTCTTTTCGTGTATTTCGTGTGTTTCGTGGTCACACTTCTTTTGCAGCTCCGCCAGAGAAATCTCCGGCTCTTTGTTCTTCGCTCCCACCAAACCAAGTATCGGTTCCGTCGCTCTTTTCGCAGTATGATCCAACAAGCCTTCGTAGACGTGGCCGATCTGCTCAATGTCCAGGGCTCGAAAACTCAGCCGCCTTCGTTCAATCGCCCCACCGCTATTCGACGCCCGCATTTCCAGGTACTGCAGCGACTTGAGCAGATGCAACACGGTCCGATTGTTGACCGGCAATGGTTTCGCTTCGTGTTCTCGCCAGGTCGTGCCGGACTTGCGTCCTTCCAAGAAGGGAAACCTGTCCGGATCAAACAGCTTGCCGCCGTAGGCCGGAATGTACACGTCTTCGTGCTGAAGTCCGCCGTAGACGACTCGAAACGCGGTCAGCAGCCGAGACCAGGCGTCGTTGCGACGTTCCAGCAGTTCTTCGCCGTGCTGCTGTGCCAAGTCTTCCAGCTGATTGATGATCGCTGAGACCGAGTAATTGCGTTCATACACCGGAAACGGTTTGCTCGGAATCAGTTCCCGTTCTTCCGCACAGAACAGAAACACCAGCCGCATCATGACTGTCAGAGCGGACTCATACAGTACCGACTCCGGCACATCAGCCAGCAGCGCCCGATCGAAATCCTGATCGGCCTTGTCCAGCGAATGAATCAGCACCTCGACCGCTCGCCGCACCTGCAGGCCCAGGCGGTCGGTGACTTCCTGCTGATTGCTGGCACTTTCGGCCAGCAGGGCTTCAATCGTCTGATCGTCCGCAACGCCAAAAAACCGAGTCTGCGACAACAGACTGCGGAAGGCTCGCAGCGTGATCTTTTCTTCCAGCCAAAGCGACGCATACCAGGACGCATAGCCGGTCGTTTCTCCCTTCGGAGCATCTACCAGCATCCAGTGCTCACCGTTCGTCACCAGACCCAGGCGTACGCCCGTCGCATGCAGCAGCTCGGTCATCCGAGTATCCGGCGACGCTTTCCAGCGAGATCCGGCCACGTAGGTGGTGAGACTTTGTGAACGGGGATAGGTTTGGATGGGGAGGCGGGGCGCGTGGTGGGTGGCGGGTGGCGCGGCGGGTGGTGCGTGATGGGTGGCGGGTGGCGCGTTTGGGGCGACGAGGACGTAGTTGGGGCGGAGGAATTCGTGGTGTTCGGGCATCTCGGCCTGCAGCGTCTGAGGAATCGCCTGGCCTTCCAGCAGGAGCGCCGGATCAAAATCCAGCGTCCGTGTTAGTACGAAGCGAATCCAGGCGTGGTGCGTAGCGTGAGGGTCGTGGCGGGTGGTGCGTGATGCGTGGCGCGTTTCATTTCCCGCCACCCGCCCCGCGTCACTCGCCACGGTCCCCTCGTTCCATTCGTCGAACGCCATCCTCAGCGCCTGCGCATGTTCCGGCTCATGCGCATCCAACCCTTGCGGAAACGCTTTGACCAGAACGGGCAAACTCAAAAACGGCCCGGAAACCGGAACGAGTGATAACCATTCAGCGTGATGACGTGCGGTGGACATTGAATAAGCCAATAGGCCAAGAAGTTTTTAACCACGAAATACACGAAATACACGAAAGGAGAGCCAAGTCAAAGAAACACAGTTCAAAGTCACGGGGATCACGGACAACGGATCAGGAACGACCACAAGGCTTCGCAGCCGCTCTGACACATTTCGCTGCGATTCTTTCGTGTATTTCGTGTATTTCATGGTCACCTGCGTTCGTTCATCACAGCACAATCCGTTCGTACTGCACTTTCGGGAAGTGCCCAAAGTTGATCAGTAGCCCGAGACGAAAATCCGTCGCTCTGAGATAGTTGTGGACCTGAGCGCGATGTTCATCAGTCAGTTCTTTCACGGCTTTCAACTCGACTACGATCTTGTCAAACAGCAGAAAGTCAGGAATGAATTTCTGCTTCAGTTGTTTGCCCTTGTACCACAACAGCAGCTCTGCTTGAGACTTGAACGGCAGGTTCTGCAATCCCAACTCGATCTCCAGGCATTCCTGATAAACCGCCTCCACAAAACCGCAGCCTTTGTCCTTGTAGACCTCGAAGCACGCTCCCATGATTTGATAGCTTTCGTCTTTGTAAACAACGTCCATTGGGCAGCTCCATAAATGAGAAGTTGAAGACAGGATTTAACCACGAAATACACGAAATACACGAAAGGAGGCAGAAGACAAAGAAACACAGTACAAAGTCAAAGGGATCACGGACAACCCATCAGGAACGACCACAAGTCTTCGCAGCCGCTCCGACTGTTTCGCTGCGATTCTTTCGTGTATTTCGTGTATTTCGTGGTTCAAAATGCGATTCCTGATTCACTTCTCATTTCAGTTTCTGTGGCACCAGAAATGTTACAGCCACGGGGAACAATCTCACCTGTGGATTTGCAAACCTCGACTTAATCGATTCCACTTCCCGTTTGATTTCCTCCGGAATCTCCTTCACTCTGGCTCTCAACGCATCCTTGTTGCGTTCGAACTGTTCCTTCTCCGGATCACTGAACAGTTCCAGCTGACGGTACTCAGGATCATTCAACTCTTTTTCAATCGCTGCCTTCAGCTCCGTCAGAATTGCCGTGATGTCCTTCGCTTCTTTTTCGGCCCGAGCACTCAGCGTGCGATGAATAGCCGCTTTGCGTTCTTTCATGCGGGCTTCCAGTGATTGGCCAAGCTGAGCAGTTAACTGCGGATAAATCGCCAGCAGAACGTCCTGAACCTTCTCCGATGGCATTTCGTCGGTGATCGCATCAAGGGCTTCATGCAGTCGAGTCTCGGGCAGACGATCGCTCCATTTGCCGTGCTGAATCGCTCCGCCAGCGGCAATGATTTCTTCGAGCTGATAGTCTTCGATCTCAATGCCGCTGCGAAACGGGGCCTGAATGTTCTTCACGTCCGCCGTGGACGACGCGCCCCAGCGAACTGCGTCCAGAAACGCATCCAGCTTTTCAGGAGCGTCAAAACCCGTCGGTTCCGGCATGGCCACCTTGTCGATGACTCTGGCCCCCGGCTCAACCTCCCAGATCACCTGCAATTCTTCGCCGAGCCCGTCGTCTTCCACTGAGGAAAGGCTGATCAGATTCTGGGGTCCGGAAAAATCGGCCTTCGTCGCCGGAGCCGGCAATGTGCTGGCTTTCAGGTCATTGACGACCCACTGCCTGGACCTGACATGGACCAATTCTCCAACTTCTGGACGACGAATCATTGCTGGTTCTACCCGGCCTTCGGTGACACTCAGGAACCCCAGGCCCGAAGCCCGAAGAATCACCCAAGATAATCGCCACACCGGGTATCGGCAAACCATCCCGATGGGTATGGCCGAGAAGATGGGAATAATCAATACAAGTGGTCGTGCAACTGAACCACTGCAGCACGGCAGGATGATCGGAAAGAGCGAGTCGAGTCGTTGTGGCCGAGACTTTCGGCGACGCCTCATCGCAGGCCCATGACTGCAATGTTGCTGCTGCTCTCTGAGTGCAGCGTGTTGACTGCAGGCGCACAACGGTCTTGTCAAACCGTCTGCTGCAGCTGATGAATTCGTTGGCGAAATCCATTTTTCCGGCTTTGGCGCGGGATTTGTTCTGGAGTGAATTGCACTCGGTTTGAAGGTTGAGTGCATGGGACCGTTCGAGAAGTATGGATCACACACGGTGAGCAACCGGACACGCCGTCGCCTGCGGCTCGGGGTTAAACGATTCATTCAACAACCCGCTGGAACGCTGGCACCGCTCGCCCTATCCCCACCAGCCGCCGTTAACATGCAGCGTCTGACCGGTCACATAGGATGACAAATCGCTGCACAGATACAAAATGACGGAAGCGATTTCGTCCGGATCGCCAAACCGTTTCATCGGGATCTGAGCCAGCATCTGCTCCCGGGCTGCTTCCGGAATCGAGGCCCCCATTTCCGTCAGCACAACTCCCGGAGCGACTGCGTTCACATTGATCCGCCGTGACGCCAGTTCTCGACTGAGGACTTTGGTGAAGGCAATCACGCCGGCTTTCGCCGAAGAATAATTCGCCTGCCCGAAGAACCCGATGACACCGGAAATCGAGGCCATATTCACAATGCGACCACCGTCCTGCAGAAACGGTAATACTGTCTGGCTGACTTTGAAGACTGCCGACAGATTTGTATCCACGACGGCATCCCAATCTTCATCCGTCAGGTTTTTGACGGATCGATCACGCAGGATGGCCGCGTTGTTCACCAGAAAATCGATGCGTCCGAATTTGGTCTTCACGGCTTCGAAGAACGCTGTCATATCGGTGCGACTGCGAACATCGGCTGCCATGACCATGCCTGCTTCGCCCCATTCTTTCGCGGCGTCTTCAGCTCGCTGACGACAGACGCCGACAGAGTCGTCAAAATAATTCACCGCGACGTTTGCCCCTGATCGCAAAAGCATCGCAGCCGTCGCTTTGCCCAGCCCCTGAATGCCGCCGGTAATGACGGCCACTTTGCCGGACAGGTCGATTGAGATCATTTGTGTATTCCTCTGTGACAGTCGCTTGACTCTCTGAGTCGAGTATTACGGC